>DATNMI010000403.1:0-3107 GCA_035602375.1 Nitrospiria bacterium
CGTGACCCGTCTGGTCGCGAAAAAAAATCCAGATCGGCTGATTCTCATCGACCGCCAGCGGAAAAAAGAGGCCCTTGAAAAACTGGCAAAGGAAATTTCCGAACCGAGAAAAGAGGTGGTTGAACGGCGGAAAGTCGTCATCTCCGTCAACCTGTCTAAACTGATAGAGGCGGATATCGTGATTGTGGTCACCAACTCCCTTGAAGTCATCATAAAACCCGAGCACCTGAAGGCCGGCGCTGTGGTTCTTGACGATACCGCTCCAAGAAATACCTCTATGGATCTTGTGACGCGGCGTCCCGACGTGATGATTCTGGATGTCGTGGCCCAGGCGCCCCATATTCACTCTCATTTTAATTTCCGCTTTCCGCTCAAGAGCGACATCTATACCTGCATGGGGGAAGCGCTGATTCTCGCCGCGCGGGGATGGAGGCACAACTATGCCCTCGGACACTTTGATTACGGTCTTGTCGACGAAATACTCAAATGGGGCAAGGAAATGGGTTTCGGCGTTGCGCCCTTCCGGACGTTTAATCAGCTGGTCACACTAGACAAGATCACCCGGATAAAGTCTTTTTACCAGAGCAAATCCGGGGAGTCGGCGGTTCCGCGGCTTATGGAAAGGAAACCATGAACTTTCATCCCGATGATTACCGGGAAGTACTCAACCTTCTTGTCGCGATCTTCAACCTGATTTTCGGGGTGATTATCTATGCCCGCGCCCGGAAGAGAGCCGCCCATATTCTGTTCAGTTTCATTTCTTTCGGGATCTTTCTCTGGGCCACATCCATGGCCCTTTTCCTTGAAATGATCGATCAGAATGAAGCGTTGCGATGGGCGAGAATCCTTTATGTTCCTCCTATTCTGATCGTCACATCCTTTCTCATGTTTACCTATGTTTTTCCCAAAAAACCGCTCCTGTTCCGGTACAAGATTCATGGGACAATCCTGGTTCTCGCCGGCCTCATGGCGGTTTTTACCCTTCTGCCGGGGTGGGTGATCAAGGGGGTGGAGCTTAATTTCACCAACGACGGAAAGAAAATTATTTACGGACCGGCTTATTGGGGATATGTTCTGCTGATTCCCGGCTATTTTATCTGGTCTTTTGGCCGGCTCTATAACAAGCAGAAGTACGCAAACGGATTAAAAAAGGTTCAGCTTCAATTTATTCTCGCCGGAACCTTTATTTCCGCAAACTTTGGGCTGGTCACCAACCTGATCCTCCCCACCTTCGGCGTATTTGATGTTAACTGGATGGGGCCGGTGTTCACCCTGATCCAGGTGGGAACCATTGCCTACGCCATCGTCCGGCACCGGCTGATGGACATCCGAACCGTTTTCAGCAAAACACTGGCCTATTCTCTGCTGATGATTTCCGCGCTTTCCTTTTATTCGGGAATCATCATCGTATCCCAGAAGGTTTTCCAGAACACTCTGGGAGAGAAACTGAGCATTCTGATCGGAGCCATACTTTTGGCTCTTGGATTTGACCCTTTGAAAAGAGCCTCTGAAAAAATTATCAAGAGACTTTTTTACCGGGACTCCTACAGCGCCCAGGATCTCCTGACCGAAATGAACAGAACCCTGAATTCCATCGTCGATCTGAACAAGATCCTTTATTCAGTCCGGACTATCGTGATGACCCGGTTGGACCTCGACAGAATGGCCATCCTTCTTCTGGACGAGAAAACCGCGCAATTCGGCCTGCGGGAACAGAGCGGTTATGACCATATCCCTCCGATTACTTTCCAGGAGCCGCTCTCCTGTCTATTTCAGATCCAGAAACCGGGTTTAATCGTCGTTGAGAACCTGCAGGACAAGGAAAACCTGAAACCCGAAGAGAATGCCGTTTTAACGGAAATGGAAGCGCTGAAAACGGGCGTCATCGCTCCGATTCACCATGAAAACCGCCTCATTGGAGTCTATTTCTTCGGCAATAAGAGGTCGGGGGATTATTTTACCGGGTCTGATCTTCAGCTCCTTGAAATTATCGCCGTCCAGACCGGGACTGTCATTGAAAATGCCCGGCTTTATGAAAAGGTTAATTTCCAGATGGAAGAACTTAAGAAAACCCAGATGCAGCAGCTGGTGCAGGCCGCCAAACTGGCCTCTATCGGAGAACTCGCAACCAGCGTGGCTCATGAAATCAACAACCCTTTGACAGGCATTTTGGGATTCGCGTCGCTGCTTCTCAAGGACATGGACGATAAAGACCCCAAGAAAAGAGAGGTCAGGATCATTGAAAGCGAGGCCCTTCGCACCCGGACGATCGTTCATTCGCTTTTGGACTTCGCCAGAAAACGGGAACCTAAATTTGAAAAGGCTCAAATCAACGAAGTCCTTAAAGCCACGCTGGTTCTTGTGCGTCATCAGGCGGAGCTTTCAAACATAGAGGTGGTCGAGCAATTCCGCGAAGGCCTTCCGCTTAGTTCCATAGACGTGGACCAGATGAAACAGGTGTTCATTAATCTTGTTAAAAACGCATTTGACGCGATGCCGGGATCGGGAAAACTCTACATTAAAACGAATCTGCTTTTCATTAAAAGACCGGGAGAAGAGCCCAGCGAGTCGGATGCCGGCCAGCCCGGCGCAAGCCAGGCTTTGGAGATTACCTTTTCAGACACCGGCATCGGAATGGCTCCAGAAGTCGTCGCCCGCATTTTCGAGCCTTTTTACACCACGAAAGGGGAAAAAGCGGGAACCGGGCTCGGACTTCCGGTCAGTTACGGAATTATTGAACGTCACGGAGGGCAGATTGAAGTCCAGAGCGCTCCGGGAAAAGGAACTACTTTCAAGATCAAGCTCCCGGTGCAATGACCGGTTCCGGGAAGTGGCAACATTGGATGCATTGAATGCATAAAGAAATAAACCTACTGTATGATTGAGGTTGGGCCATGGTTAAAAAGAACGTTTTGATCGTAGACGATGAACATCTTATTCTGGAACTCTGTACCAGGTTCTTAACAAACGCCGGCTTTCAGGTCACTTCGACGTCAAGCGGAGGAGAGGCCGTTCAGCTTTGCCAGAAAGGGCATTTTGACCTGATCCTTTCGGATGTCCGTATGCCGGGAATGAACGGGCTGGAGCTCGTCAAGACCATCAAGAAG
>DATNMI010000414.1:0-5109 GCA_035602375.1 Nitrospiria bacterium
ATGATTTGCGGCATGCATGAGTTTATGCAAACCTGGGGATACGTGGTCGATAATCCTTATTACGCCAGGACCAAAAAAGATGGGCTGTTTTCTATTGATCAAATTCCACCCGGGACCTATAAGGTCATCGCCTGGCATCCACACTTTCAACCGATTGAGAAAGAGATAGTGGTCCTTCCCGGCGAAAATGCCCCGCTTGATTTTAAGTTTGATTCCGCTGAAATTAAACACCCAAACTATGAGATTCAAGAAAAATTCAGGGTCGGTCCCGAGGCGCATCAACATGGAGATATCACGGGGTGTGAGGGACCTTACTGTTCACATGCAAAATAGTTTTCTAAGGAGGGTTTCCTTAGAAGGTTCCGATTGCCAGATTCTGTCAAAAGCGGCAAACTAACAAAGTTTGAAAAAAGGAAATGTTCGCATGCCGCTAATTTAGAACATTTCCTGAGAAATAGAGGAATGATCAAGAAACCCCATCGTGTTATCCGGACACAATCTGAATATTTGACGATTGAGCCCGATGGTCTCCCCTTTATCTACGAAGACGATCAGATAAAATCTATGCATTTCAACGCCCTGGCCGTCCAGAGTTTAATGCGCAAAAATGCCCCCTTCGATCTGGTCCTGAATTACACCCAAACGATGATGGGATTTCTCCTGTTGCAACCGGCACCACGGAGCATCCTCATCGTCGGTCTTGGAGGCGGGTCGTTATCGAAATACTGTTATCGGAAATTTCCAGATTGCCAGATTACAACAGTTGAAATCGACGAAGAGGTCATCTCGCTTCGTAATGAATTCGAAATCCCGGGCGACAATGAGCGCTTCAGTATCGTTCATGCTGACGGAGCAAAGTACATCGTGGGGTGCAGGAACAGCGCCGATGTCATCATGGTTGACGGCTATGATGCCCAAGGTTTGCCTCGAAGCCTGAGCAGTAGGCGTTTCTATGATCAGTGCGCTCTGGCTTTGCGTGATAACGGTGTTCTTGTTGTGAACCTCTTGAAAAGTGAGTCAGAAATGGACACTCACATAGGCCGGCTTTCCAGGGCTTTCAACAACAAGGTTCTGACGGTTAGAGCAGAGAACAACGACAACTATATCGGCTACGCCCTCAAACTGAACAAGATGCCGCAAGGGGAGGAACTTCGGGTTCGTGCGTTGGATCTTCAGGTCAGGCATGGGATTAAATTTCCATTAATGGTTTCACAGATGCGGGCCGGTATGCAGTCGGATCAGATGCTTGTCTGAAGGGAGGAGCGTGAGGATGGTAAAAAGGAGTACAAGGGGAGTGAAAAGGGGACCCCGCAGGGTGGGGTCATTTCGCCCCTGCTTGCCAACATCTATCTGAACGTCCTCGCGATACCTTATGGCACCTGGACAGCCGCCCTGTCGCCTTTTGGGAAGTATCTGGTCAGGCGTATTCGAATATACCTGCGCCGGAAGCATGGATATCACGGCTACGGATACAAGAAGTTTCCTGATGAATACTACTACCAGACTCTTGGACTATACAGAATCCCCCGCAGCGCTCCATGGACTCAAACTGCGAAAGCATCTGGAAGAAGATAATCGGTAAGCCGTGTGCGGGAAAACCGCATGCACGGAAATTGCGAGGGGGAGCTGGAGACAGAACCTTTCCGGCTACTATGCCAGCTCTCTACTCTACTGGATTCTGCCAGGGGCGGGCTGATACCCTCTGGGCTTGCTTTCGGAAAGGGTTAATGTTATATTGAGAATAGTTATCAATATCAAAATAGGCGCGGGGATATGGAAAAAGAGATTGAAGTTCTAAAAAAGCATATACAGGGACACCAGCTGAAGCTCACCCGCCAGCGGCAGGTGATTCTGGAGACTTTTCTTTCGATGCCCCCGCATGTCTCCGCTGAAGAGCTCTACGAAAAAAGCGTCAAAAAGAATTCGTCCATCGGCCTGGCCACGGTCTACCGCACGCTCCATCTTTTAAGCCAGGCCGGTCTAACCCAGGGAAGGGAATTCGGAGACGGGCAGACCCGGTATGAACTGGTCTACGACCACCATCATCATGACCATCTCATCTGCGTCAAATGCGGGAAAATCTTTGAATTCGAAAATATGGACATCGAGAATCTTCAGGAAAAGGTCGCAAGAGATCATTCCTTTATCATTCAGAGCCATAAACTGGAAATCTACGGATCCTGCAAAGAGTGCCAGAAGAAAGAATCTCCCCAAACCCGGCAAACCGGCGAACGAGGCGCCTCCAGATGAGATTTGGAACTCTACTTTTAATCACGGCTTTGGTTGTTTTCCCGGCTTCAGTCTCCTCTGCCGATGGCGAACCCGTTCTCAAAACAACGATCAGAGGTCAGAGGTTTATTCCTGCTGAAATTCATATCAAAGGAAATACCCCGTTCGTATTGCAGGTTTCCAATGAGGATTCCATTCCAGTCGAATTTGAAAGTGCGGATTTAAACAAGGAAAAGATCGTCCCTCCCGGAAAAACAATTGAAATGAAATTTAAAGGATTGCCGCCGGGGTCCTATGAGTTTTTCAGCGATTTTGGCCCGAAAGATTTAAAGGGAAAGATTATCGTTGAGTGAATCCAGGGGGCGAGGAAAATCCCCGGCTGAAAGGCCTGGTTGTTTAATATTCCGGGAACGAGAATTTAGAGGAAGCCAACGATGATCGGGACGTTTATTATCACCTGGAGAGAGACAATAGAGGCGGCGCTCATGGTCGGCATTCTCATGGTCTATCTTGAAAAAATCGGGAAAAAAGAGAATTACTTCTATATTTATATCGGCGTGGTTTCAGGTGTTTTAGCAAGTATTCTGTTCGCCTACCTATCCAATAAAATGACCTTTTTATTTGAAGGCGCGGGGGAAGATATTCTCAGCGCTGCGATATTGCTTCTGGCCGTGGTCATCCTCACCTATATGGTGATCTGGATGTCTGAATCCGCGAAAAACCTGAAAGGGAAAATGCATCGGCGGGTCGATTCCGCGCTTGAACAGAAAAAACTCTGGGCCCTTTCTTTTCTTGCCTTTTCCGGCGTTTTCCGGGAAGGCGTGGAGACGGTTCTCTTTTTATGGGGGATATTCCTTGAAAATCACGGGACCTCGTCCATCACAATGGCTTTCATCAGCGGCTTTGGGGGCGTTGCTCTCGCGATCTCCATGGCCTGGTTCTTTTTCCGCGGGTTCGGCCATCTCGATATGAAACGTTTTTTTCAGATCACCGGGGTCATCCTCCTTGTGATGTCCGCCGGAATGCTGGTCTCGGCCATAGGACGGCTCGAGTCCGCAGGATGGGTTCCCCCGATATTAGTTCATATCTGGAACACCAGCTGGCTGGTGGATGACCGATCTCATCTCGGCCATCTTCTTTCAGGTTTCCTCGGGTACCGGTCAAAACCCTCCTTGATGGAAGTGCTGGCCTACGTTCTTTATTTCATGACGGTGGTTTTCTGGCTTCGCGGGGAATCGTTCAGGCTTCGCAGGATCGGAAGATAAGAGAATATTATGCGGAAACGTCTCTCCACGGCCATTATCTGCTTCCTCTTTATCCTGTTGCCTTCAATTGGTCATGCCACCAGGGAATTCAAGGTCTATCCTGCCGGAACCGCTCCGGAAGGGGAGCTGGAAATCTCTTATTGGAACAACTATACCGACTCCAGCCCTCAGTCCTATCAATTTAACGGGAATTCAATCAATAAATCCGGCCTCATGGAGCATACGATCGAACTCGAATATGGATTAACCGAGCGCTTGACGATTGAAAGTTATCTCGATTTTGAACAGCCTCGGGGAGAATCTTTACAATATGTTCAGGCCCGGGCCGTTCTGGCCCGGTATCATCTCTTTACGGAGGATGAGAAGGCATGGAACACCTCATTTTATATCGAATATGAGGTTCCGCAGGAGCGGTATAATCCGTCCGAAAGTATGGATTTCAGGCTGATTCTGGAGAAATCCTTTCAAAGGTGGACGCTGCGTCTAAATCCTGTTTTTACCAAGAATACGAGCGGATCGGGTGTTTCCGAAGGCCTTGGATTCGAATATGCCGCCGGAATCTATTGGCGGAATTTTCATCGTTTTGTTCCGGGTCTCGAGTTTTTTGGAGAATTGGGAGAAATTAAAAGCACGCCCACCCACATTCATTATATCTTTCCTGGATTTCAGTTCAATTTCGGAACAGGATGGAAATGGGAGGC
Source organism: Nitrospiria bacterium (assembly GCA_035602375.1). Classification (GTDB taxonomy): domain Bacteria; phylum Nitrospirota; class Nitrospiria; order JACQBW01; family JACQBW01; genus DATNMI01. Next base: position 4,196 of record DATNMI010000414.1, read on the forward strand.
CGGAGCCGGATTTGGGTTAACTGACGAAAGCGACCGGTTTATTATCAAGAATATTATCAGTTACTCCCTCTTACTCTGAAAACCCGTCAGTCTTCGGCGAGAAACGGCGCGGGAGGGCTGGCACGGCTGATTTTTCCTCCAGCGCTGTACCATCGGAGCCATTTTTTCTCTCCCGGAGTCAGGCGCGAGACATCGATCAGGCGCCTGTCAAACGGGGAAAAGGTAACGGGGACGACACAGAACCACCCCTGACGGGAAGGATGCTCCACGACCGTGCAGAGATTTTCAAGCCGAACCCCTCCAAAATCAGAAAGATAAATTCCCGGCTCGATGGAAAAAATATGCCCGATTTCCAGAACCGAGTTTCCCGCGGCGCTGATCCTTGGAGGGGACTCATGGACATTGATCCCGACGCCATGCCCCGTGCCATGGTTGTAATCATATCCGGCCTTCCAGAGGGGAGCGCGGACCAGAGCGTCAAGGGCGGCCCCGCCTGTTCCGGATGGGAAGACGGCCCTCATTCCCGCAATGGCCCCCTTCAATACCAGCGTATAGATCTCCTTCTGTTTTTCCGACCCTTTGAGCCGGCTTTCCCCGGCGAGAAAGGTCCGGGTCAAATCGGTAGCGTAACCGCCTTCGTAATAGGCTCCTGTATCGAGAAGCACCAGTTCTCCCGACTGGATTATCCTTTCGGGATCTGGGTTTGAATAATGGATTACCGCGCCGTTTTTCCCCGCGGCGCCGATGATCTGGAACGAAAGACCTGTCGCGCCAGATTGACGGAACAATTGACCCACCTTCCGGGTGAAGCCCGCTTCGGTTATTCTTTCTCCCGCTGATATTCTCCGGCAGAGCCAGGACTTTGCCCGCGCGACCACCTTGTCTGCCCTTTCGAAAGATTTCATCATATGTTC
>DATNMI010000450.1:0-1206 GCA_035602375.1 Nitrospiria bacterium
CCCGCCGCCGCCAGGGCCTTTTTTGCCGCCTCTGCGCCAAGATCGGAAGATGCTTCAGAAGGGGCGGCGATTCTCCGCTCGCGGATTCCGGTCCTTTCGATAATCCATTGGTCGGTAGTCGCGACCAGCTTTTCCATTTCCGCGTTGGTCAGGATTTTTTCCGGAAGGTAGGAGCCGGTACCGGTGATACGGGAATTCTCAGTAGTCATTTTATTCCGTCGTCAAAGGTTGTTGAAAAAGTCCACATGCTTTGTTCTCGTTTTTCGCTTTCCTCAACGTACCTGATTCGTACGCCTCCGTCGCCTCACTTCTGCGGCCTTGCGCTCCTCTGCTCAAAGAATAATGGCGGAAGCCCTCGGCAGGGGGCACCTGGAGCTTTTTGAGCAACCTAAAAATACCAGGTTTTTTGTTATGAACTGATGTTATTGGCTCTGAGTATGTTCCGAAATCGGGAACGCTTCGATCTCTTTCTGAATGTGGCTGTTCACCTGATTCTCAACAAGGCTTTTCGCCCTGCCGATAGCGTTTTTAATCGCTTTGGAAGTGGACCGGCCATGACAGATCATTGAGACGCCGTTGACGCCCAGAAGAGGCGCTCCGCCATACTCCGAATAATCGACCCGCTTTTTAAATCTTGCAAAACTTGGTTTTAACAGAGGATAGCCGATTTTCTGGTACCAGGGCGCATTGCCGATTTCGATCTTTAAGAGATGAAAAATCGCTTCGGACAGACCTTCGCTGGTCTTAAGGACCACATTCCCGTCAAAACCGTCGCAGACGATGACGTCGGTATCCCCTTTAAAAATGTCTTTCCCTTCGACGTTGCCGATAAAATTGAGGGGACTTTCTTTGAGGATCTTATGAGATTCCTTGGTCAGCTCGTTTCCCTTGGAACTTTCTTCGCCGTTGCTCAGAAGCCCGATTCGGGGTTTTGTGCGGCCGAAAATTCTTTTGGCATAAACATCTCCCATAACGGCGAATTGGAAAAGATGGCGCGGTTTGCAGTCGACGTTGGCGCCGACATCGACGATGATGACCTGATCTTTGAGAGAGGGAAAGATTGCCGCGATGGCGGGCCGGTCAATTCCTTTAACCGGTTTTAAAATAAAGAGGGCCGCCGCCATGCTGGCGCCGGTGTTCCCCGCGCTAACCACCGCCGAGGCCTTTTCCTCCGCGACCAGTTCGGTGGCTTTCCAGATGGAGGAG
>DATNMI010000453.1:0-1437 GCA_035602375.1 Nitrospiria bacterium
TAACTTAATTCGGGAAAATAAAAAATGACGATTAAAGATCAGGTGGACTCTCAGCTGGACAATATTTTGAAAGCCCTCGGCACGCCGGAGGGGAAGATTGAGTTTCTAAAAAAAGCGATGAAGGCCTCTATCTTGAAAGCAGGCCCTCTTCTGCTCTCTCTCTATGAGGAGACCGGCCGGCTGGAAGATGCCGGAAAGCTCGCCAAACAGATGGGGGACAATGGCCTGTCGATGGCGCTCTACCATAAGGTTTATGACCAGTTGGTCCGGGGCAATGAGCAGGAAGAGGCGGGGAGGATCGCCTATTACCTTGGGTTGCGCGAGGAGGCGGTCGTCTGGTACGAGAAATCCGGGAAATTTCAGAAGGCCGCCCAGGTGGCCGAAGAGCTGAAGCAGGTTGACCGGGCCATCGCGATGTATGAGAGGGCGGGATGGTACGATGACGCCGCCCGGGTTGCGGAAGAGTCTGGTAAGAAGGATGACGCGACCCGCCTTTATATGAAGCAGATCGAAGAGCTGGCCCGCGAGGAGATGTTTGACGAAGCGAGTAAAATGGCCGAAAAACTCGGATTGATCAATCTTGCCATTGAAATTTATCAAAAGGGGAATCAATTCGGCCAGGCCGGACGGCTCTTTGAAATGGTCGAAAAATATTCCGAGGCGATGGTCTGCTACGAGCGGGCGGGGCTATTTGAAGAAGCCCGAAGGCTTGCGGAGAAGATCAACGAGAGTTCTCGCGAACAGGTTTACAAAATTATCGCACAGCTTTAATGAAAACAGCTTTTCTTACCAGTCCGCTTTATAAGGAACACCTGACCGGAGCGGGGCATCCGGAGTCTCCTTATCGTCTGACAGCCATTGAAGATCGTCTGAAAGTCACCGGGCTGATGGACGCCCTGCTTGAGATCGTTCCCCGGCCTGTTGAAAAAAAATCGGTTCTGGCCGTTCATCCCGAAAAATACCTCAAACACCTGGAAGAAATCGTTCCGCGGTCAGGTATCGGGTATCTTGACCCTGACACCCCGGTTTCTCCCAGATCGCTTCAAGCGGCATGGCTCGCGGCGGGGGCGGTCGTGACAGCGGTTGATGCGGTGATGAAACAGGAGGCGCAAAACGCATTTTGCGCAGTCCGTCCTCCGGGGCATCATGCGCTCACATCCAGGGGAATGGGATTTTGCCTTTTAAACAATGTGGCGATCGGCGCCCGGTATGCCCAGCAGGAATACGGAATCGAAAGGGTGGCGATTATCGACTGGGACGTCCATCATGGAAACGGCACTCAGGAGATTTTCTACGAGGACCCGACGGTCTTTTATTTTTCCGTCCATCAATACCCCTTTTATCCGGGAACCGGAAGCGAACAGGAGAGAGGTTCGGGGGCAGGCGAGGGGAGCACGCTCAATTGCCCGCTTGACTCCGGCGCTGGAGACTCCGATT
>DATNMI010000464.1:0-2088 GCA_035602375.1 Nitrospiria bacterium
GGCCGGTTAGCAATCGCCGGCACAAAGGCCGGTTAGCAATCGCCGGCACAAAGTGGGAGAGGGTGAGAGGGGACAGCTTGGGAAAGCGTTTGACTTAGCCGGAGGGGTCTGTTACTATCCTTCTGCGGGGTGGAGCAGCTCGGTAGCTCGTCGGGCTCATAACCCGAAGGTCATAGGTTCAAATCCTATCCCCGCAATGAAGAAAATCAAGGGGTTACGGTATTCGCCGTAGCCCCTTTTTCATTGGATAGAATCAATTTTCACCATATCTCAAATCTCGATTCCTGACCTTAGACTTTCGGGATAATGATGAGGATACCTCATCACCATTGAAATGTCCTTCCAACGGCCTAATCTCTGCAATTTATACAAATCGATACCTCCCTGGATCAGTCTTGTCGCAAAAGTGTGTCTTAAATCATGGAAATGAAAATCCCCGCCCCTTTGCTTCAAACTGAGCGATTTTGACCAGATTACCTCACTCTAGAGGCGTAACATTTATGACATTCAGCAGAGAAGTGACTCTTAACGAGAAAGCGAGGTATGACATGCCACGGAAGCGAACTAGTTTGAAACCAACGGACTCAAGTCCTGCAGTCAACCGTAAGAAAGACCCACTTGCTTACGAAATGTGGCTGACTGGAGAAGTTAAAAACGGACCGGTGGAGGAGCGGGCCGCTGTAGAAGGGCTTTTACTTAATGAACTTCAACGTCGAGAGCCCCAGAAGCGGCCGGGAAACAAGACTCTCAGAAGAAAAGCTTCGAAGTGAAGAGAACAAGATGAATCAAGGCAGCGAGAAGGACGGGCTTTGGTCAATAGTCTTTGCGGGAGGAGAGGGCGAACGTCTCAAACCCTTTATTCAACGATGACTGGGTTGTCACACGCCAATACAATATTGCACGTTTGTCGGAACCCAATCGATGTTTCAGCATATGCTGGACCGGGCCGATCAGATTACTCTCCCCGGATATAAAATGAAAATATCAGGAGTAACCCAGGACATTGGATAAGGAGGCGTATTATATCTGCCCCATGCATCCCGAGGTGAACCAATCAGGACCTGGTTCTTGTTCGAAATGCGGCATGGCATTGGAACCGGCAACTCCGGTGATCACCAAGGCAAAAACCGAGTGGGTATGTCCGATGCATCCGGAGATCGTCCGCGACGTTCCGGGGGATTGCCCCATCTGTGGTATGGCGCTCGAACCCAAAGCCGCCGTTTCCGAGGAAGAAGAAAACCCCGAACTGATCGATATGACCCGGCGTTTCCGGGTCAGTCTTGTCTTATCAATTCCCCTGATCCTGATTGCCATGCGCGGCATGATTCCCGGTCTCCAGCTTGACTGGATCATTTCTCCGGGATTTCTAAAATGGATTGAACTTATTTTTGCGACACCTGTCGTTCTCTGGGCCGGATGGCCATTTTTTGTCCGTGGATGGAACTCTGTCATTCACTGGAGTCCAAACATGTTTACCCTGATAGGCTTGGGTGTCGGAGTGGCCTATCTTTACAGCCTGGTAGCAGCCCTGCTCCCAAATTTATTTCCTTTTTCATTTCGGACGATGACTGGTGAAGTCGGTACCTATTTTGAGGCGGCCGCTGTCATTGTAACTTTGGTTCTCCTTGGGCAGGTTCTCGAGTTAAATGCCCGCAGTCGAACAGGTGCGGCGATAAAAACGCTTCTCGGGCTGGCGCCCAAAACGGCCCGTCGCATTAAGAGTGATGGAACCGAGACGGATATCCCGCTTGATGAGGTGCAAAAGGGAGATTCCCTTCGGGTTCGCCCAGGCGAGAAGATCCCGGTTGATGGCATTGTCATCGAGGGTTTGAGCTCAGTGGATGAATCGATGATATCCGGGGAGCCGATTCCCGTGGAGAAGCAGAAGGGCGATAAGGTAGTTGGCGCCACGATGAACGGTACCGGGGCTTTAGTCATCAGGGCTGAAAAGGTGGGAGCGGAGACCCTGTTGGCACAGATCGTTAGAATGGTAGCCGACGCACAACGTAGCCGGGCCCCGATTCAAAAACTCGTGGATGTGGTTGCGGCCTATTTTGTCGAAGTCGTGGTGGTTATCGCGGTAATCAC
>DATNMI010000465.1:0-10423 GCA_035602375.1 Nitrospiria bacterium
TAATCAATCCTTGGATGAATCGCGCCGGTTCAGCTTCGATCGGATAACTTGTCCAAAGCGGCTCCCAAGCCTCATGGGACTCCCAAAAATAGAATCGGTTGAAGAGATCCACGCCGCGAAGGTAAGCCTCCAGCATGTTCCATTGATCAGGAGTCCAGAGGCAATGAGTTTGCGCCAGGCCGGTCCGATAGCTGTGGCCCTTCGGATCACGTATCGGATGCGGATAAAGTCCAGGTACAAACCGGTATGGGGGCAGAGAACGATCCTTAGCGTACCAAGGGAGGTTATTCATATTAGCAGGATCTGGGATAGGAGAGAGGTGCGCCATATTTCTGGAGCCAAAAATTTTAGTTCATGGTGTTTTTAGCACATTCCCTGAAAAGTGGGAGTATGACCCATAAATCCATAATAAATAAGTTTTTCTCTTCTCGGGAAGATCCAGGTATCGTACCCGGAAACCACCGCTGAAGGATTTTCAAGAAGTATGCTCTGAATTTCTATAAAAACCGAACGATCATCTAAATCTTCGATATACCTCTGAAACTGATGAGGTCTCAACAAATATTCTGTACATACGTCTAAGGAGAATACCCTTACCCGGCTCACAGGGCAAATTATTTCATTGAAAATGCCAGGACTTTAGATCCTGAAAAGACGAAAAAAACTATTGTTTTAATGGTTTAGGCAAGTTCAGCCTGACCCCGTTATATTTTCATTCAACTGGACATATCGCGACGCGGGCAGAACCTGCACCTATTCACTCGGAAACGGGGGGAAATAGTCCATAAGTAATTTAGTTGACAAGCAAGCAACGACGCGTTAGAAGTGAATCATTGACTCCTGTCGATGAGTTGATAAAAGTAAATGGTCACCGATTCGGAGAAAATGAAATGATCATGGCAAGTTGGATTATTTCAGGCATAGCGGCAGCCTGGATATTTGCCGCCATTAAGGCGCCGGGATCGATATGGGCAGGAACAATCGCCGCTGCGCTCGCCATTTGGACAGTTTTGGCCCCTCTTCCTTCTCAAGTCTATTTACCCGTCTGGATCATCTTTTTATTCATTACACTCTTTTTGAATATTCCATCACTGCGCCGCACGCTCGTGAGCAATCATCTCTTGCGGCTCTTCGGCACCAAAGTTCCGCATATGTCTCAAACAGAGCGGGAGGCTCTTGAAGCCGGCACGGTCTGGTGGGACGCCGATTTGTTCAGCGGGCGGCCAGACTGGAAAAAACTCCTCTCTGCTCCCGTCCCAAAGTTAACGCCCGAGGAAGAGGTTTTTCTCGGCGGACCCGTTGAACAACTCTGTCAGATGCTCGACGACTGGCGCATCAACGAGGAATATCATGACCTCCCCGCGGAAGTCTGGAAGTTCATGAAAGAGCAGGGATTTTTTGGAATGATTATTCCGAAAAAATATGGCGGTCTGGAATTTTCTGCACTGGCTCATTCGTCTGTAATTATGAAAATCGCCAGCCGAAGCTTTACGGCGTCTGTAACTGTCATGGTGCCCAATTCTCTGGGACCCGCAGAAATTTTGCTTCGCTACGGCACGGAGGAACAAAAAAACCACTATCTTCCCAGACTGGCCCGCGGACAAGAAATTCCCTGCTTTGCTCTGACGAGTCCGAATGCAGGAAGTGACGCCGCTTCTATCACCGATTCCGGAATTGTTTGCAAAGGGGAATTTGGCGGGAAAAAAGATATCCTCGGAATCCGTTTAAACTGGGAAAAACGGTATATTACCCTTGGGCCCATTGCCACTGTTATCGGACTTGCATTCAAACTTTATGACCCGGACCGTCTGATCGGACAGAAAGAAGGAATTGGAATTACGGTTGCCCTGATACCCACGAGCACTACGGGGATTACAATCGGCAATCGCCATATTCCGATAAGTAGCGCATTTCAAGTCGGTCCCAACAGCGGAAAGGATGTTTTCATTCCTATTGATTGGATCGTCGGGGGGATCAAGGAGGCTGGCCGTGGCTGGCGAATGCTCATGGAATGCCTGGCTGCAGGCCGTTCGGTTTCCCTTCCTGCCCTGTCAACCGGTGCAGGGAAACTGGCCAGCCGGGCTACCGGGGCTTACGCTGCCATCCGGAAACAGTTCAAAACCCCCATCGGTCATTTCGAAGGAATTGAAGAGCCTCTGGCCCGTATTGGAGGGATGACCTATCTGATGGACGCCGCCCGTCAAATGACCCTGGGAGCAGTGGATTCGGGTCAAAAACCTTCCGTGATTTCAGCCATCATCAAATACCATTTGACGGAGTTCATGCGAAGAGTCATCAATGACGCCATGGACATTCAGGGAGGAAGCGGCATTTGTCTGGGACCGAGAAACTTTTTGGGAAGGGCATACGAAGCCATCCCTATCAGTATTACAGTGGAAGGGGCCAATATTCTGACCCGGAGTCTCATTATCTTCGGGCAGGGATCGATCCGGTGCCATCCCTATATTCTGAAAGAACTGGAAGCTGCGGCAGATCCGGATCGCCGGAGAGCCTCAATAAATTTCGATCAGGCCATTTTTGCTCATATCAAATTCACGCTCAGCAATACGGCCCGATCTCTCTTCATGGGGTTAACAGGGGCCAGGTTTGTTTCCTCCCCCGTCCAGGGGCCGGTAAGGCGTTATTATCAAGGACTCACTCGAACCGCCGCCTCATTTGCCCTCATTGCAGATTTATCCATGCTGGTCTTGGGAGGGGCTTTGAAGCACAAGGAAAAACTCTCCGCCCGCCTGGGAGACATACTAAGCTACCTTTATATTGCTTCTTCGGTCCTAAAAAGGTTTGAAGACGAAGGCCGTCAGGAGGAGGATCTTCCTTTAGTCCAGTGGAGTTGCGAATACTTGCTTCATCAGATTCAACAGCGATTTTTTGAGATAATCAAAAACTTTCCTCTTCGTTCCGTATCCGGATTGTTGAAATTTCTGATTTTCCCGGATGGAAGGCCATTCAAAATGCCCACCGATGATCTCGGCCACAATGTGGCCCGGCTTTTACTCAAGCCAAGCCCCACGCGGGACCGGCTAACGATGGGGATCTATATTCCGAAGTCTCCGGAGGACTCCATCGGCCGGCTTGAATCTGCATTAGTGAAAACCCTCGCAGCACAAGAGGCTGAAAAAAAACTGCAAAAGGCCATTCCTTCCTTCACATCCCATGGGAGCAAGAATGAGGAATCCCTGATCCACGAAGGGCTAAAGCGGGGCGTTATCGGCCAGGTAGAAGCCGATTTGCTGTGGGAAGCTGCCAGGGCCCGGAGAGAAGCGATCCAGGTTGACGATTTTCCACAAAACTTCTGGAAAAACCTTACGGGAGGTTGAACCACCTCTAATGAACGAAATAGATAATGGGAGAGAAAAACACGAAAAGTAACGCATACATCATCGATTCGGTCAGGTCGCCCAGAGGCGTGGGAAAACCAGGTAAGGGGGCACTCTCACAGCTGCATCCGCAAGAACTCCTGGCTCAGGTCTTAAATGAATTGGCCAATCGTACCGAAATCAAAAAAACCGATGTGGAAGACGTCGTCATCGGTTGTGTGACTCAAGTCAACGAGCAGGGCGCAAATATTGCCCGGAACACCGTGCTCGCCGCCGGCTGGCCCGTAGAAATCACAGGGGTGTCCGTAAACCGGTTTTGCGGATCCGGCCTTCAAGCAGTCAATTTCGCGGCCATGGGGGTGATGGCTGGAATGCAGGAACTCGTCATCGGCGGAGGGGTAGAGAATATGTCCCGCCATGGAATTGGAGCGGACGGAGCGGGTATAGATGGCGGCAACCTCCTTCTCCGTAAAAGGCATCCGCAGGTTCCACAAGGAATCAGCGCCGACTTAATTGCCACACTGGAAGGATTTACGCGGGAGGACCTTGATCGGTTTGCGCTCCTTTCTCAAAAGAATTCGGCAGAAGCCCAAACTTCGGGACGTTTCAGGAAAAGTATCATTCCGGTACATGATCCCCAATCCGGAAAGGTCCTTTTGGAGAGGGATGAGTGCCCCAGGCCGGAAACAACTTTGGAGGGACTTGCCGCCCTTAAGCCTTCTTTCGCCGATCTGGGGAACAACCCCTTTTGGCCCAACGGAGATTCCGTGGACAGGGTTGCCCTCTCCCGCTATCCAGAAATCGGTAAAATCCACCATCTCCACACGGCAGGAAATTCTAGCGGAATCGTCGACGGCGCTGCCGCTGTTCTGATAGCATCGGACTCCTACATTCAGCGGAGCGGGCTCAAACCGAGAGCCCGCATCAGAGCAATGGCCACCGCTGGGAGCGAACCTATTATCATGCTGACCGCTCCGGGTCCGGCCTCTCAAAAGGCGTTAAAAATAGCGGGAATGTCAATAAAAGAGATCGATCTCTGGGAAATTAATGAAGCGTTTGCGGTGGTCCCTTTGCAGGTCATGCGGGCGCTCGCCATCGATCCGGAAAAGGTAAATGTGAATGGCGGTTCGATCGCCCTGGGACATCCGCTTGGAGCGACGGGAGCCATTCTCTTAGGGACTGTTCTAGACGAATTAGAACGTTGCGGGCTGGCTACCGCGCTCATCACCCTCTGCATCGGCGGGGGCCAGGCAGTGGCAACCATCATTGAGCGAATATGAAAACACCTGTGAAAAATAAACTATTCCAAGTATTGTTCCCAATTTAAATTGGTTTATTGTTAAATGCCCCCTTGTGCGGGGATTTGCATTCAGTTCCAGAATCAAGCTCAAACCAGGAAGCACGGCAGAAATGGAGTCCGGACATGGTTATTTATAAAGCGGCCGTCATCGGGGCAGGAACCATGGGGTCCCAGATCGCCCAGCTTATTTCCAGCTCGGGGTTGCCGGTCATTTTAAAGGATACGAATGAAGAGGCCCTAAAGAAAGGAATAGAAACGATCCGAAGAGTCTTTCAGGGGAGAGTGGAAAAGGGAAATTTGACTTCCGGGGAAATGGAACAAAAACTGGCGCTGGTCCGAGGCTCCATCCGATATGATGGTTTCCAGGACACCGATATCGTGATCGAAGCGATTGATGAAAACGTCAAGGTCAAACAAAATCTGTTTCAGGAGATAGAAAGGATTTGCCCCGATAGAACCATTTTTGCCACCAACACCTCCTCTCTTTCCATTTCCGCCATCGCCTCAGCAGTTAAAAGACAGGATAAAGTCATCGGGATGCACTTTTTTAACCCGGCATATATAATGAAACTGGTGGAGGTGATTCCAGGGATGGCGACCTCGCGGGAGACTGTTGACGACGTCGTGGCTCTCTCGGAAAGTCTCAAAAAACTCCCCATTAAAGTTCAGGAATGTCCGGGGTTTTTGGTCAGCCGGTTATTGATGCCTTATCTTAATGAAGCGGCTATCGCCATTTGGGAAAGTGCCCAACCCATTCGGATGATGAAAGAGGTTGACCAGATGATTCTCAGTATGGGCATGCCGATGGGGCCCTATCGTTTGTCCGACATGATTGGAATTGATATTTTAGAAAAGGTGTCCGATATACTTTATGAAGCCTACGGACCTCGAATGTCCCCGGCACGTTTGATAAATGAAATGGTCAAGGCAAAAAGACTTGGACAGAAGTGCGGAACGGGCTTTTACAGTGCTGATCCGGAAAAAGATAAAGAACTCGACACGATTATTAAGAAGGAAAAGATGAAATATTTTCTTAAATCAACACCGGTTTCAATAGAGCGATTGATCTATCCGATGATAAATGAAGCTGTTTTTACCCTTCAGGAGACGATCGCGACGGCCAGCGATATTGATACCGCCATGATGGCGGGAGTTGGTTTTCCTCAAGATAAAGGGGGGCCTCTTCATTTTGCCGATCAAATTGGAATTGACATAGTCTTGTCAAAATTAGAAGAATTGTCCAAAACCCTTGGAACTCGCTTTTGGCCGGCTTACAGGTTGAAAAAAATGGCGGTAGCAGGATATCTGGGTGTAAAGAGTGGTAAAGGCTTTTTTACCTATTAAAATTAAAAAATCAGTTTTTGGCCAAAACATAAAGTGATCTATTGATGGATCATTGAAGGGTGTGTAGGGCTTCCGGCCGCTTGTTCAGAAGAGCTTTCAGACTGTTTAAACTTACAGAAGAAATCTTGACCTATGGAAGACAAAACTCTTCTTTTTGGTGTTCGAGATGGAGTCGGCCACATCACTCTTAACCGCCCGGAATCCGCCAACACATTCAATGCAGAAATGATCAAGGATCTGTTGCGAGCGGTAAGTCACTTTGAAGACGATCGGGGTGTTCGCGCATTAATGATCTCTGGCGCAGGGAAATTATTTTCAGGCGGAGGGGACCTGAAGACTTTCGCGGCGGCAGGGAAAGATCTGCCCGCATTGGTCAGGGATGCAGCCACTTATTTTCATCTTGTCATATCCCGGATTACAAGAATGGGCATTCCCGTGATTGCCGCGGTCCATGGCGCGGTCGCTGGAGGCGGACTGAGCCTTGCCATTGCCTGCGATATTGTCGTAGCCGCGGAGACGACCCGCTTTTCTGTGGGTTATACACGGGCCGGTCTGACCCCTGACGGAGGATCAACCTATTTTCTGCCCCGCGCGGCAGGTCTCAAGCGTGCGCTCGAATTAACGCTCACCAACAGGATGTTTACCGCCAAAGAAGCTCTAGAATGGGGAATCATAACCCGGGTGGCGCCGGACAATGACCTGCTGGCGGAAGCCGGAAAGATGGCCTCAGAGCTTGCCAAAGGAGCAACCCGCGCTTTTGGAGTTTCAAAGCGTCTGCTCCATAACGGATTGACTGAAACACTGGAGACTCAAATGGAAACGGAGGCGCGGGAAATTTCCAAATCCGCCGGAACCAGAGAAGCGCAGGAAGGGATCAGGGCTTTCCTCGAAAAGAGAACTCCCAATTTCATCTCTCCCGACGCGCGGGAAGATTCTGACCGCCGTCAGCCATAATAAGTGTTCCGCTGATATATGAGGCCAGCGGGGAGGCGATGAAGACGGCAACAAGGGTCGGATCAAGAATTCTAGGCAAGTTTTAAAGAATAAACGGGAAGGGGATATCCGGTAATAGATTATTGCACGACATTTATGGCCACTCGATTAGCCCTTCACTCAAACCCTTTAAAAGTGACAGGTATTTCGCTTTCTATAACTATCACATGGTGATACGTTCGAGTAATCCCGGGCATTATGCGAACTTATTACCTATTTTTCAAATATAAGAAATTCACTTTATTAAAAGGACAACAATGAAAAGGCGCAGGAAAAGATATCTCCTGGAAGGGCTGTGTGATATATATTCTAAGAGGTTTAAAAATTTGGGTAACTTACATAAGGAGATAAATTTATGCCAACGTCTATTTATGATTTCACCGTACAGGACATAAAGGAGAAACCTGTTTCATTAAGCAAATACAAAGATAAAGTCTTGTTGATTGTCAATGTGGCATCCAAATGCGGCCTTACCCCGCAATACAAGGGCCTGCAAACTCTCCATGACATTTATGCGGTCAAAGGATTGCGAATTCTTGCTTTCCCCGCAAATAATTTTGGGGGTCAGGAACCGGGGACCAATACGCAAATCCAGGAGTTTTGTACGAACCAATTTGGTGTTACCTTTGATCTCTTTTCCAAAATCAGCGTCAAAGGAGAAGATATCCATCCGCTTTACACGTATCTAACAAAAGACTCCTCTCATCCGGGCGATATTCAATGGAATTTCCAGAAGTTCCTTGTGAACCGAAAAGGAGAGGTCGTCGAAAATATCCCTCCAAAAACGGACCCAGAAGATCGTACCTTGAAAGAAAAAATAGAATCTCTGCTTAAATAATGGGGATATTTATCTTATCCTCATCGAACAGATATTCGAAAGGAATTCGGTATGAAAATTCAAAAAAGTCAAATACTCAGGTTCATCAACATCATCATGACCGTGGGAATAGTTCTTGTGTTTTATACAACAATCGCCGAAGCGGCTGATCAAAAAACAACCCTCATGTTAGGGGGGCCTTACTGCGACTCTTATCCGAAGGAGATTACCAAAGCCCTGATGGCAGTGAAGGGGGTCAAGGCGGTAGATCTCAATAGCATGCCAGGGCATGCCATTGTCGCTCATGACAGCAGCGTGCAGTCAGAGTTACTCGCTGAGGCCCTAAAGAACGCCAAAGGCGACCAGTGGTATTGCACGGGTCAAGTAATGGATAAGAAATAAGGGAATGGAAAAAAGAGATGATGGGCTAAACTTCGGTTCTGTCGCAAAAAAGTAAAAACCGGAGTTTTTCGTTATACAGGAATTCTCTAACAAGTTGAATTATTAGGAATTCACTTGTGGTATTTCACTGAAAATTAAAATTTGCGACAGAACCACATACGATGGGTCCCGAGATCAAGCCGCTGTTGATTACAGCAATCTGGAGCAGTACAATTATTCTCAAGCTACGGCAATGGCGCCGGTAATGCTGATTTTTTCATTTGTTCTCCTATTGGTGATCAATTTGCTTCAATGGTGGAAGCAACAAGCGGTATGCTTAACATCGAAATTTGAATTGATTGGGAGGAAATATGACTCAAAAAGCACTCTGGAAAAGTGGTTCTATAGTAGTTTTGACGATTGCCGTAGGGCTGGTCTTTAACGGTTGCACCGAGTATAAAAAGCCCCTTCAGAAAGCCTATTCCTCGAAACAGTTTATTGTAACCTGGACCGGAGATGAAGACGGGGCCAATCCAGACTTTGTCACGGTCATTGATGCCGATCCGCATTCCCCAAATTATGGGAAAGTGATCTCCACAAAAACACTTCCCGAGGGACCAGCCGGGGCCAACATGATTGCTCTTCTTCCAGCGGTTGGATTCAAGGCCTATCCCTCCAATATTCCTTCATCGGTCTTAAATGAGCCACACCATGTTTCCGATAAGCTGACAAAAAACAAGGATTTCTATATGGGCGGGCTGATTAGCGGAAATATTTTTAAGGTTAATCTGGCCTCCCTTCCGACGGTTCCCGATATTGAGTTGATTGGTTCTCCGAACCCGCCAGCTGGACAGACCGCTATCCGAAAGATAGACTTTACCGGGTCAGATGACTTCCGAATTGTTTCCAGACCGGAGGGAGATTATGTTCTGGCGACCTTTATGGGAGGGCGGGTTTCAAAGGCCGCGGATCTGAAAAAAGGTGGGGGCCCTACGCAGACTCCGGGGGGTCTGGTACTAATCAAACCGGATGGAACCTTCATCGATTTTGACGCTACAACGCCTCCTGTGGGACAGAAACCCGTTCCGGCAAACATCATTCAGCCCGACGATAAGGGAAAAGACATAGGGCAACTGGCCAATCCCCATGGGATTGATGTCCGGATGGATCTCAAAGGAGACTTGGGGAATGGAACGACGACAAACGGTCTGGTCATTACCTCGGATTACGCTGATCCCTTAAGCCTTGTGACCGCCATTCCCAGTCCGTATGCTACCGGCACCTTTACACAGAAGCTCAGGACGACGGTTCGACTCTGGGACCTTGGTGCAATTCTAACCGCAACCGGTCCAACATCTCCGGTCCGGCCCTACAAGGTCATCCAGATGCCTGATGGTCCCCGGATAGAAAAACAGGTTCCGATCCATGAAGAACCTGCCGGACTGATGTCGACAGGCCTCCTCCACCAGGGAGATCACAAAGGCGCTTTTGCGGCCAGCATGTGTGGAGGGGTTCTCTTCTACTCCGCCGATATCACGGTCGCTAATCCGGTATTCAAGGAGGTTTTTGATTTTGGCCCCTGTGCCGGGGCATCGGTTTTCACCATTACCCCCGATGATAAATATTTAATCATCCCAATCGCCGGGATTGAGTCCCCGGGAGATCCCACTTACAATGCAGGCCGTCATAACTACGATCGAAGAGTTGTCCAACTTGATATCCAGAAGCTTTTAGATGCCGGGACGGGATTTGCGTGCAATGCGCCCCTGGATGGAACCAGTGGAAAACCGAACAATGAAGCGGCTGACTGCCCCACGGTTTTGAGCGAGGTGAAAGTGAATTCAGACCTGAATTTTCTTTCTCATGGCGGCCCGCATCTGGTCGTCCTCAATTCCAACGCAACCCGGGTTGCCTTTTCGAACTACTTCGTGGATTTAAGCCTAGGCTTTAACTTTCCAGGGGCCAACCTGGCCCTCCACGGCTCCGGATCAAACGGCGACCACCGGGTCTACATTGCCAATTTTAATCCGGTAAGTCATAAGCTGGAACTCGACAGTTCCTTCCGGGATGAATATGACGGTTTGCCCGGGATCAATTTTAACCGGATCCACTGGCCTCATGGGGATAGCGGTTATGCCAAGCCTCATGGGCTGATCTTCGTGGAATTTTAATTTAAGGTATCCGACGCGGTGGTCAACGCGGCAAAATGTTTGGAATGCAAAGCCACAGATGAGTTGGGACCGCGATGGG
>DATNMI010000026.1:0-6949 GCA_035602375.1 Nitrospiria bacterium
AAATCAAAACTGTAGCCCCCGAACAATTCATCGGCGCCATGCCCATCCAGCGTCACTGAAATTCCCTTTGCTTTTACCTCCGCATAAGTCAACATGAAAGGAATAGGACTGGTAATATAAAGATCTTCGAAAAGTCTGAAATACTCTTGAAGGCGATCTATAGCCTTTAACGGGTTAATCTCAATATAAGTTGCTTTAATCCCGAGATGTTCTGCGACCTTCCGGGCGTAGTTTTGTTCATCCATCGGAGTCCCGGGAAAGGTAGCGACAAACGCATGCTGCCAGTCTGAATTCATTCGTTCCGTTTTTTGGTTCCTTGCCAGATGAGCCACGGCGGATATCGTTGCGCTGGAATCAAGTCCTCCGCTCAAAGCCGTTCCAATGGGGACATCGCTTCGCATTCTCAAGCGACAGGCATCGAAAAACAGCGCCCTGAACTGCTCAACCTGCTCTTCGTACCGGGACGGAACATTTTGGAGGTGGTCGAGCGTATTCCACCATCGGGTGATCTTTAGGGAACCATCCTTATACCATCCAAAATGACCAGCCGGAAAGCGTTTTATTCCTTCAATCACGCATTCTTCAGTACTTTCGTATTGAAAAATTCTCGATCGATCCGCTACCAGCGGGTAATTTGGCGTAACCTGACCCATCAAAGGAAATAGGGCTTTCATTTCCGAGGCAAACGCAAACCCGGCTTTCAAAAATCCATAAAAAAGAGGTTTTTTCCCAAATCGATCCCTGCTTAAAAATAGACTGCGGTCCCTGCGATCCCAGATTGCAAGGGCCCACATGCCGTTAAACCGGTCGAGGCAATCCTCTCTCCATTCCTGAAATGCCGCGAGAATAACTTCCGTATCTGAAGCGCTTCTGAATGAATAGCCCTTGATTTCCAATTCGGCTTTTATTTCAAGAAAATTGTATATTTCCCCGTTAAATGTGATCCAGAATCTTTCATTGGCATAAGCCATAGGCTGACGGCCTCCCTCGGAAAGATCGAGGATCGAGAGTCGGCGATGGCCCAGCGTCACGTCGTTTTCCTGAAATAAGCCCTCCCCATCCGGCCCTCGATGGGCAAGGGTATTCAGGCATTTCATGGCCCGATCTTTCGAAAGGTCACCGATATTTCCAAAAATCCCGCACATGTCAATTCCTTCTTAAATGCCCGACCAGAAATCCTAAATGCCAGTAAAACGGATTAAAAGCGTAATAGACCCTTGTTCGGAAGAACCTTTCTTGACTGATAATCAAATTCACAACTCCTTTGACCAACGCCGTACAAACCATACTAAGGCATTTTCCTATGGGTCTCGTCCGTTGAAAAGTCCTGCGCGCTGACATTCCATTGGCATAGCTTGATTTGAATAACCAGGAGAGGCTGAATTTATAGCTGAGGATCGCGTGCTCAACGGTAATTAGAGGGCAAAAATAGAGAAGATATTCTTTTTCACGCAATCGAATAAGATAATTGGTCTCCTCCCCATAAGATAATCTTTCCCCTCGCATCCCCAGCTTCTCCTGAAATCCGTCCAATTCCCGCAATGCTTCTATCGCAAAGATCATATTGGTCCCATTAATCCATTCGTCGTTCCCTAATGGCCGAGTGGCCTCTCCCAGCGTCCAACTGCCGTAATCGGACGGAAACCATTCAGGCGGCGGGCTGGGCGTATAAGCTTTATAAGGTCCTCCGACACCCTTAGCATCAGAGTGTTTTTCAAAAAAGATCTTGATCTGCTCGCACCAGTCCGGAGCGGCCCTTGCGTCATCGTCGATATAGGCGACGTAGCCCCCTTTGGCCTCATGCCAGCCTCTGTTCCTGGCATAACTTAACCCCTGCATGTTCTCGCGTATCACCCGAAACGTTCCATACGTTCGCGTGAATCGCTCCGCGACCTCTTGCGTTTTATCTGTAGAATGATTATCAACGATCACTACCTCGTACGCTTTCTTGTCCAGAGTCTGGTTCGCAAGCGACTGCAAGCAGGTTTCCAGAAAAGATGAACGATTATAAGTACAAACCACCACTGAAATGAGAGGGGCCATGTTTGTCAACCTAAGTAACCTTGACGTCTTCAGCCTTAAATAGCTTTCTGTAAGAATCCAAAAACGCTTTGGAATTAAACGTTATCTTCGCGTAGTCATACGCCGCCTCTGACATATTTAAGAGTTTGTCCCTGTTAAAGTGAAGCTCTGTTATTCTATCGACCAGTGCGATCACTATTTCTCCCGGATTCCTGGTTTTGATAAGAATGCCGGTCTTGTCATTGACGATATGTTTTGAAATCCCCCCCACGTCAGTACTGATCGGAACAACGCCATGCGCCATCGCTTCCATTATGACGAGAGGGAATCCTTCACGGCTTGATGTTAGAATCAAAATGTCCGCTTGCTTGTAATAATCGTTCAGCGCCTTCTCATCGGTAATTTCACCTTTAAACATACAATTGGCCCGGTCATCCGCGCTGACAGAGCCCATGACATCCCCTATCAAAATAAATGTAACAGGAATTCCGGATTCTTTCAGCTTTGAAGCCGCTTTTCCAATTAAACCCACCCTTTTTTCTTCCGATCCCCTGCCGACAAAGATTGCCATTAAAGAACCTTTTGGGTCTTTCCTCGTATATTCCCCTTTTACCGTAATGCCATTCTCAATCACCATAATTCGGGAAACATATTCACCGGGAACGTTATTTAATGCATACTGATGAATGAGATCTTCTCTCCCGTTTTCACTCACAACGATCCGGTTATTCAGATGTTCAATATAAGGAAGACTCACATTTTCTATTCCGCCTCCAAAAGCATGAATCAGGTCCACACACCGGGTTTCAGGCTTCAAATAAGGGAGCAGATGATAAAAAAAATTGCTGTTGGAGCCAAACACAACCGGATTCAGAGCCCTGTTAATCATCTGGGAGATAATTCCGAAGCAGACATAGGATGTCCAGCTTTTCTCGGAAAAAAAGGAGATGTCCACGCAATCAGCTCTCCTGTCAAACAGAGGCCTGAGACTCGCGTCTTTTGATTTTTTGGTGAAAAATACCACCGGCTTGGGGTCTCTAATAGCAGACGCGATTTCCGAATGAATCTTTTCAGCCCCTCCGATGTGGTAAAAAGGGAAAAACAAAAATATTGTATATCTACTCCTAAAGAAGACTAGCTGGCTGATCCACCGGCCTATATGAACCAGGATCATTTTAATTGAGGCGTAGATCTGTTTCTTACTAGATTTCATGAGATAACCATCAACCTCTTATTCCCGTCTACCGGCCAGAAGATCTATCATTTTGGCATACATCTTCTCAGGATTAAATTGATCTTCAATACGCATTTGATTAGCTTCCCCGGCGCGCAATCTTAATTCCGGATCTAAGGCTAGTTTAAGTATCATTTCTGAAAAAGCCTTGTCATCACCTGAAGAAAAGAGGAACGGAATTCCGTCAGGACCGACCGCTTCCCGTATTCCCGGAATGTCGGTCGCTACCACGCCGAGTCCCGATGCCATTGATTCCAGAACGCCATTGGGAAGACCCTCGGATTCAGATGAAAAGAGAGCCAGATCAACCGCCTTTAGAAGGCCTGGAATATCATCCACTCTTCCCAGAAATAATACCGCGTGAGCAATTCCCAGTTCCCGCGACAACACCTCTAACTTTCCTTTGAAATTAAAATCATCTCCAGCCAGAAGCAACACCGCGTGCCGGTCCTTCTGTTCCCACGCTTTGAGAAACCGGCCCCAGGCTAAAAAAAGCGTCTTCCATTCTTTTGTTTCCGAAAGGTTTGCCACCTTGCATGCCAAAAATGCTTCTCCCACATCCAGTTTTTGACGCCACGCCCCCCGGGACAATTTCGGCGGGCTCAGCTCAACGCCATTGTGAATGACTGAGACCTTTTCCGGCGACACATTCAGTTCCTCTACCAGAAATTCCGCACCCTTTTTAGAATTTGCGATAAAAAGGGGACAATGCCGTATAACCCTTCGCTCCAGACTCGCACCCATCCGGAATACTCCCTCATCCCGCTGATTCCAGATGAATGTTTTTGCCCCGGTATAACGCCAAACCAGGCCGCAGGCAATATTTGGATGCATGGTATAGGAGAGAATCATGTCCGGTCTCCTCTTCCGTAAAGCCAGCATGAACTTTAATGTCCTGAAAAACAGGAATAACCGGCTTCCGGGAAGCGGTGAGGGCAAAAGGCCCCAAGGGATCCCCAGATCATCACACATCTTGGCCAATTTACCCGGTTTCCAGAAGGCGAGGACCTGGACTTCCGCTCTGCAGGTCAACTTAAGATATTTGGCCAGAAGAAGCCCTTGCCGCTCCGCACCACCCAGTTCAAGACTGCCGAAGAAAAAAATAATCCTTGAGCCTTCTAAAAGATGTTTTTTCCGAGGCATATTCACAGAGATTTGTTTTGCCTTAGCCATTCCTCTAAAAAGAGGAGGAGCCAAACAGGGCCTGCCAGGTTCTTTTCCAGGAGCTCTTGAATGGCAGAAGATTCAAAATAGTCTCCAAGAATAGATGATTTCGACAAGAGCCTTTCATTGACCTCTCCGCGCCATTCGCCGTTTAACGATATCCACTCCTTGACAGGGATTCCAAATCCCATCTTTTTCCGATGGATGAATCCCTTAGAGAAGTATTTTCCAGCCAGTTTTTTTAAAAGCAATTTCCCCTTCCATTCCCCCTTTGAAAACATCCGGATGTTGAATTTTTCAGGAATGGTCGCGGCGAATTCGACTACTTTTTTGTCCACGAAAGGCGTCCTGACCTCCAGACTGTTGGCCATGCTCGCGATATCGACTTTGGTCAAAATATCGTAGGGAAGATAATTTTTAATATCCATGTATTGCACACGATTGGCATAGGTCAATTTTTCCGCCCTTTTGAAATCAGCTTCAAAGGGGGGAATAGGACCGCCGGCAAGGCTTTGGTACTCTCTCCGCCATAAACGGCGCCGATCCGTATTAGACAGATACTGAATAAAAAGCTTCCAGTTTTCAAGCGAAGCCTCGTTCCTCTGAATTCCAGGGTAGCGGGCAGGACGGATCTTATGAGCGATCGGATAAAGGATTCTCTTGATCAAGGAGGGCCTGCCCTCAATATGATCCAGCCATGCTGAATAAGAATTATACCCGGCAAAGAGCTCGTCTCCCCCGTCTCCGGAGAGAACCATAGTCACATGCCTGCGGGCAAGCTGACTGAGGTAATAGGTCGGAATGGCGGAGCTGTCGCCAAAGGGTTCCCCATAGTTTTGAACAAGCCGGGGAAGGATCCCGAGAACATCAGGTTTTACAATTTCAGAATAGTGTTCGGTTCCAAATCGCTTCGCCGCGATTTCGGCATAATGAAGTTCGTTATACGCCTCTTCCTGAAACCCGATACTAAAGGTTTTCACAGGTTTCTCCAGAATCTGAGACATGTACGCCACAATTGTACTTGAATCAATCCCTCCGGACAGGAAGGCTCCAAAAGGGACATCGGAAATCAGGTGGGATTTGACCGACTCCAAAATCACAGCGTCGAGCTCCTCCAGCCATTCATGCTGATTCTTACGGTGATCCGGATTAAAATCGATATTCCAATAGGGCTCCGGATCGGTGATCTTTCCATCAAGACCGATGCTCATGCGATGGGCGGGAGGAAGCTTTTTGACCTGATCGTATACGGTACGAGGCGCCGGAATATATTGGAGGCAGAGATATTGATCGATCCCTTGCAAGTCGAGGTCGAACCTTGCCCCCTTTATCATTTTCAGGGCTTGAATTTCTGAAGCGAAGGCAAAAGTATCATCATCCACATAATAGAAAAGAGGCTTTATTCCCAGATGATCCCGTGCGAGGAATATTCGCCCATTTTTTCTGTCCACAATGGCAAACGCGAACATCCCCCTCAAACGGCTTACACTGTCATCACCCCACTGTTCATACGCGTGAACAATCACTTCGGTGTCAGATTTGGTTTTGAACCGATGGCCTTTTTCCAATAATTCAGTTCTTAACTCCAGAAAATTGTAAATCTCCCCATTAAAGGTAATCCAGATGGTACCATCTTCATTGCACATCGGCTGCTTGCCGGTTTCAAGATCGATGATAGAAAGACGCCTGTGCCCTAATGCGATATTTTTCTCCACCCAAAGACCTTCCCCGTCAGGCCCCCTGTGCCTGAGAGCAGAAGTCATACTTTGAATTTCCTCAGCGCCTATAGGATGATCAAATCGAATAAGACCGGCTATTCCACACATAAACCCTCTTTTTTCATATCGTTGAGTCTTGTCACTACTCTAAGCGTATAAACATATAATCTGAATTCTTGCCATCGCGGCAGAATATGCTCTCAAAGCCACTTCATTATGAATCCGCGATACCGCCATTTAATTTATATTGCGAATTTTCGGCAAACAAAAGTTTTTCATTAATCTTCAATACAGGCTTTCAACTTTCCAAATGGGAAAGTATTGACTTCCAATATTTCGTGCACACATCCCTTGATAACCCTTATGCCGCTCTACAAATCCTAATGGTCCTGCCACATACTGTTGTCGTTTCGAAATGATATCGTACCCCGAGAGCAGGGTGGCCGGCAATGGGATAGACCGCCAAATTTTCGCTTGTTGATTGGTAAACGGAATGCGGAAACTTTTTTTCCGCAGGTCCGGAACAAAACTGGGGCGCATTTCATTATCTGAAATATTTAGAAATGCCGTACCTGTTCCAGACCGCATTATAAGTTCTTGTTCATTATCCTGACAGAGTCCCTTGGGTAAGGGACCCTTATTCATGCCTTTATGTCCAATTATCGGAAGAACAATGGCCGCAAGAATTATTACCACACCTGTAATGGCTGGCATCCATCTTATAACGTCTTGTCTATTCAGCATTGTAGATGGGTTGACTGATTCCACAGAGTGTTTGTGCCACCCCAAAATCGACATGGCAATAATCACT
>DATNMI010000028.1:0-1612 GCA_035602375.1 Nitrospiria bacterium
ATTCTGTTATAGCCGTCGGCATATCCTACGGCCAGGGTGGCGATGATGCTCTTTCGGCTGGTGGTAAAGATTCCTCCGTAACTCACAGGAGTTCCCTGGGGGACCGTTTTCAAATGGACAACCCTGGTTTTAAAACTGAGCACAGGTTCCAGAGAGAGCTCCGGTTCGTAACCGGAGACATACCCGTAGAGCATAATTCCGGGACGGACCGGGTTTGAATGAATTTCAGGGAGGTTCAGTATTGCCGCGCTGTTTGAAACATGAATGTAAGGAATTTCAAGGCCCGAATCCCGGACAATTTTGAGAATTTTGTTCCAGAGGGCGATTTGAAACGCGGAAGCTCCCTTTTCACGGCGGTCGGCATTGGCCAGATGGGTCATCAGCCCCTCCACCTTCAGTCTCTTATGCCGGGAGATTTCTTTCAGAAAAGCGGCGGTGTCGGCAGGTTGAATTCCAAGCCTTCCCATACCGGTATCCACCTTCAGATGGATCGGCAAAACCATGTTCCGCTTTTCTGCCTCTTTTTCCAGGGCGGGCAGAAGTTCAGGCTGGAAAAGGACAGGGGTCAACTGGTATTCGATCATCAACGGGATCTGCTCTTTCAGGAGACTACCCATCATGAGGATCGGAACCCGGATCCCGGCCTGACGAAGTTCGGCGCCCTCCTGCACAAGGGCCACGCCGAGCATTTTAACGCCTGCTTCCTGCAATGTTTGCGACACCTGCACTGCGCCATGGCCGTAGGCATCGGCCTTGACGACCGCAATCATTGACCGCTCAGCGCCAATCTTCCGGCTGACTTCGCGGAAATTATGAAGCAGGGCCCCAAGGTTGATTTCGGCGGTGGCCGGGAAAAAATCAGCGTCCACTGGCGCGTCAGAGGAGGCGGTATCAGTGGCCATTCGGGCCCGGTCCTTTTCCGGGATTATTAAATCGATCGGTTTTCTCATGAACCTCCTCTGCATCTTTTTCACGGCCCAGGGCGAGGTAGAGTTTTTCCAGATGAATCAGAAATTCTCGTTCAGCGGCGGAATCTCCGGCAAAACCCGCCTCTCCGGCCTTCTGAAGGGTTTCAAGAGAACGGTTCATGTCCCCCTGTTTTTCGTAGAGCGTGGCGAGGGTATCGAGAAACCAGGCCGTCCTTGCGGGATCGTTGTTAATGCCGGCTTGAAGAAGAGATTCTGCCTGATCGAGATTTTTTGAATTCTGAATATAAAGCCAGGCGAGATTATTATAAGGCGGGCCATAGGCAGGCGCGGTCTTGATGGCTTTGAGGTATTGGGCCTCGGCCTCGTCGCGCATTTCCATCGCAAGATAGATGTTGGCCATATTGGTCAGCGCTTCACCCGCGAATTTAGCCTCTTTGGACGCATGTTCATACTCTTTTAATGCGAGAGGATATTCCTTCTTTTTCTCATAGGCCACAGCAAGCGCGAAATGTTCTGATGGAGAAAGCGGGTCATGGAGGACTGCAATTCTCGGAAGAGACGCGCAACCGGCTCCCATCGCCGCGCCGCCAATCATAACATAAAGGAACAGCTTCTGTAAAAAAAACCTCATGGATCTTTTTCTCCGGCGCTCTTTCGACAATGTCAGGAAATATCAGGGCGGG
>DATNMI010000030.1:0-2725 GCA_035602375.1 Nitrospiria bacterium
GATCGCTTCGCCGGTCTGAGGGTTCCGGCCCATTCTGGCTTTCCGATTCACGACCACCAGTTTTCCTACCCCGGGGATTGTAAAAGCGTTCTTGGCTTCTTTATAAGCAAGCGCTACGAGCTCTTCCACGCACTCATTGACCTTCTTCTTGGTTAATTCAAGTTTTTTGGAAAGATGGTCCATGATTTTAGATTTGGTCATTGCTTTTGCGGCCATAACACCTCCGGATTATTATTGAATTGTATGAAATATTAATTCATCCCTGGATTCCGCTGCCTGTCTTGCGACAATCATCCCTAGGACGGCTTTAAGTTTCCTTCTAAAATAAGGATTTTTTAAAAAAAAGCAAGTTAAAAATAAACTTCTATGAAAACTTTAAAAGAAGAAATCCTTTCTTTCCGGCCTTCAAACGAACCTCTTTCTTCTCTGAGGTGAGAGAAAAGTTCATATAAACATCACTTACTTTCACCCCGCCGATCTCTACACCACCCTGTTCCACCAGCCTTTTGGCTTCGCTCCGGCTCTTGACAAAACCGCTTTTAACCAGAACTTGCACAAGACTGACATTCTCATCCGACCGGTTCTCCAGAAATTCCCGGATTGGAACAGGAGACAGCCCTTCGGGAAACTCTCTCCGGTTAAACTTCTTTTCAAAATCAGCGGCGGCCTCGCCCGCCGCCGCCTCGCCGTGGTAACGTGCGACCAGCTCCCTGCCCAATGCTTTCTTGGCTTGCATGGGATGGGCCCTCTTTACCTCATCCATTTCTCTGCGGGTTAAAAGTTCATAGTAACGGATCATCGTCCGGTCATCCAGCGACATGATTTTTCCAAACATTTCACCCGGCGATTCCGTAAGGCCGATGCTGTTCCCCAGCGATTTGCTCATCTTTTTGGCCCCGTCGGTACCCTCAAGAAGCGGCATGGTCAAAATTACCTGGGGAGCCTGATGATAGACCCGTTGCAGATCACGCCCGACCAGCAGATTGAATTTCTGATCCGATCCTCCCAGCTCCACATCCGCCTTTAAAATCACGGAATCGTATCCCTGTACCAGGGGGTAGAGCATCTCGTGGACCGAGATGGGGTGGTTCGCCTTGTATCGTTTCTGGAAATCATCCCGTTCAAGAATTCTGGCAACGCTGTAATGGGCCGCAAGATGAATCATCTCCTCCGCCGTCATTCGGGACATCCAGCGGCTGTTGAAATCAACCGTTGTCTTCTCAGGATCGAGAATTTTAAAAACCTGCTCTTTGTAAGTCTCGGCGTTTTTGAGAACCTGTTCGCGGGTAAGAGGCTTTCGGGTTTCGGAGCGCCCGGTTGGATCGCCGATCATCCCGGTAAAATCCCCGATCAGGAAAATTACTTCATGTCCGAGATCCTGAAATACTTTTAATTTGTAAAGGAGAACCGTATGTCCAAGATGGAGATCGGGCGCCGTCGGATCAAAACCCGCTTTGATCCTTAGGGGTTTTTTTTCTTTCAGGCTTTTCTCCAGCTTCTCAGCCAGGTCCTCCGCCTGAATGATTTCCACCGCGCCTCTGGAAATGAGCTCTATCTGATTTTGGACTTCTTTTGAAATTGCCGGTTTCACAGCCGATCCTGAGCTCCTTTAATGCGATACGATGAAGGGTTCCAGCTTCTTGAACTTCTTGATTCCGATCCCTTTGACATCGAGAAGGTCTTCCGGACTTTTAAACGGACCTTCCTTTTCCCGCCAGACCATGATATTTCTAGCCGTCTTTTCACCTATGCCAGGCAGTGTCATAAGGTCCTCAATAGACCCCGTGTTGATATTGACTTTAATGTTCTCCGATGCCGTCTCCTGCAGCGGCTCTTCGGACGCTCCTCCGGCAGATACCGGAGACGCGCCTGCGGGAATAAATACCCTGAACAGAATCAGCCCGGCTACGGCTCCAGAGAAAAGTAGAATCTTGTAGAAGTCATTCTTCCTCTTCCCGTTCTTCATGAATAAAATCTTCATACTCCCTGGCGGTCATTAAATCGTCCAATTCGGAAGGATCCGACATTTCAACTACGGCAATCCAGCCTGTGCCATACGGATCTTCATTGATAAGTTCCGGACGCTCCTTTAATTCCTGATTAATTTCCACAAGCTTGCCGCTGACCGGCGTGTAAACAGGGGAAGTCGTTTTAGTCGACTCGATCTCGGTAATTTCGTCCTCTTTGCTTAGCTCCTGGTCCGCCTCGGACATTTCAACAAAGACAATATCCCCCAACGATTCCTGAGCGAAATCCGTAATACCGACTGTGGCTCTCTTTCCTTCCGCCCGCACCCATTCATGATCTTTGGTAAACTTTACATCCTCATGTCGCATGAATTCCTCCCGTAATCCATAAATTCAGCCCCCCGCTAACCCTCCCTCTTGGAGAGGGGCTCAATATTTAAAAGTCCGTGGCATCTTTATTTCAGAGATATTTCCCGTTTCCGGTCCATTTGTGCGACTTCCCATCCCCGCTTGACCTCATAAGGACTGATCAGGAAATCTGACCTTCCATGAGGAAGAAACCAGGTTGATTTCCCGTAACGGTAAAGAGGGGAAACCCCGCCTGTCATTTTCCTCATCTTCCTTTGAAAATCCCCTGGAAGAAAGGCCGGTGCGGCTTTTCCGGCTCCCTCGAGACGCCAGTGCAGAACGGTAATTTTCCCTTCAGAAAACGGCATGATCCAGACAAGACGATCCATGATCTTCCTGACAATCGTTTC
>DATNMI010000041.1:0-6254 GCA_035602375.1 Nitrospiria bacterium
AACCGCCTCCCCCTGGTCCATGGAGATCAAAACGCCCCGAATTCTGCCTGGGACCTCTCCCTTGAACGGCTGATAGTCATGGAAATGATGATTGAGAATTCCGGTCCCTTTGGTATCGGTCAAAAATTCCGTCCTGTAACCGAAAAGACAGCGGGCGGGAATTTCAAATTCAAGCCGGACATGACCGGTGCCGCTGTTGATCATATTCTTCATTTCGGCCTTCCGCATCCCCATTTTTTCCATGACGATACCCATAAAGGTCTCTTCGACATCGATCATGACTTTTTCCATAGGTTCGAACCTTTCATCCCCTACGGTTTTATAGATCACCTCCGGACGAGAAACCTGAAGCTCGTACCCCTCTCTCCGCATCGTTTCAATCAGGATGGAAAGATGTAGCTCTCCTCTTCCGGAAATCTTGAATGCGTCGGTGGTACCCGTCTCCTCTACCTTCAGGGCCACATTGGAACGGAGTTCCCTGAATAGCCTCTCCCTGAGGTTCCGGGAGGTGACAAATTTTCCTTCCCTTCCAACAAAGGGAGAATCATTCACCATGAAATGCATCGAAATGGTCGGCTCTCCGATGGAAAGCGGGGGAAGCGGATGGGGATTGTTCAGGTCGGCAATCGTCTCCCCGATATTGACCTCCTCAAACCCGGCTACAGCGATAATATCTCCCGCGCTTGCCTCTTTGACTTCAACTTTTTTGAGACCCTCATATCCCAGAAGACGGACCACCTTGCCGCAGGTCAGCGTTCCGTCCTTATGAATGACATTCACGCTCTCCCCAACCTTTATTTTTCCATTAAAAACTCGTCCAATCGCCAGCCTGCCCAAAAACTGGTCATATTCCATCGTGTTGACCAACATTTGAAGCGGTGCGGCATCATCTCCGGGAGGAGCGGTAATTTTGGACAGAATCGTTTCAAAAAGCGGCTGCAGATCCTTGTTTTCGTCCTCGAGCCTGATTTTGGCGAATCCCGCCTTGGCGGACGCATAAACCACAGGAAAATCAAGCTGTTCGTCATTGGCTTCCAGTTCGACAAAGAGATCAAAGATCTCATCGAGAACTTCGTCCGGCCGGGCGTCATGCCGGTCAATCTTATTGATCACCACAACCGGCTTTAAATCAAGTTCAAGCGATTTTTTCAGCACAAATTTCGTCTGGGGCATCGGTCCTTCAAAGGCATCCACGAGAAGAAGCACGCCGTCGACCATTTTTAGAATCCGCTCTACTTCACCGCTGAAATCGGCATGGCCGGGCGTGTCGACAATATTAATCTTGAAGGTCTTGTACCGGACCGACGTATTTTTGGAGAGAATGGTAATGCCTCTCTCCTTTTCAAGATCATTAGAGTCCATGACCCGTTCCACCATTGCTTCATTGGTCCGGAAAGCGCCGCTCTGCCGGAGCATTTTGTCGACCAGCGTGGTTTTTCCATGATCGACATGGGCGATAATGGCAACGTTTCGAAGATCTTCCCTTAATTTTGTGCGCGCTAATAACGTCATTCTCTTCCTCTTTCCAGATAGATCCCGCCCCGACCGGGCCTAAATAACCCCCCCTCAGGGGGGCGGGTTTATAGTAAGTTAAACTTATAGTTTATATCACAATATAATGATCAAGTCAAATGAAGTTTTCGGGAGGCGCCCTTCATCCCCCTGCCAGGAGCGGCATCCTGAGCCCTTCGGAATGGCGGATTTCTGGATTTATGTTATTATTAATTCCATACAGCATGAAATAATGTTTTATCGCCCTTTTTTGCAGGAACTCTCTGCCCCTTTAACACTTCCGTTTTGGAGGAATAAGATGCTCAGCTGGTACCGCAATCTCAAAACCTGGATGAAATTGATGCTTGCCTTTGGAACCCTCGCCTCCACAGTCGCCGCGGTCGGATATCTGAATTTCACAAGTCTGGCCGAAGCCAACAGGACCTTGGACTCCCTTTATGAAAACCACCTGCTGGGGGCGATTGAGCTGGGGAGAATAGACGAACACCTCTATAACATGAGCCAGATCGCCATCAAAGCGACCGGCGGACTCGATTCGAATGAAACTCTCGAGGAAATCAGGAAAGAATCCAACCTGAATGCCGATGCCATCAATGAACTCATTACAAAGTTCAGCACGACCACGATGAACCCGGAGGAGATAGCGGGTTTCAATTCCTTTAAAGAGGCCTGGAATCGTTACGTGGTGGCGCGGGCCGAAGTATTGCGTCTCGCGATCGCGGGAGATGCCGATCAGGCTAAAAACCTGAGGATGGGCGATGGAAAAGAGACATGGACATTATCACGGGACCGGCTGGTCACACTGATCGATCTGCAAGCCAAAGCAGGAAATACGCTGAAGGAGGAAGCGGACAATAAGCAGAAACTCTTACGCATGGTCAACATGGCCACCTTCGGTATCACCTGTCTAATGGCCCTTATACTCGGAATTTCCAACGCGATCATTATCGGATCTCCCTTAAACGAACTTGCGAGCGCCGCCCAGCAGATTTCAGAAGGAAACCTGAAAGTCTCAGTAAAAATAAGATCAAAAAGAGATGAAACGGGAAGGCTCGCAGAGTCCTTTTCCAAAATGACCGAGAAATTAAACACCATGATCGGAAATATCCGCCAGACGGGACAACAGGTCTCCTCTCTCTCGGGCAAACTCGATGAAAACGGCCGGGTGATCATGGAAGGCGCCAGGATCCAGTCCAACACGACAGAGTCCAGCTCCTCAAGCGTTCTTGAGATGAAATCAGCAATCGATGAAATTTCAAGAAATCTGGAAAGCCTTTCCCATTCGTCAGAAACAACCTCTTCATCCATACTTGAAATGTCAGCTTCCTCACAGGAGGTCGCGCAGATCACGACGATTATGGTCACAAGAGTGGATGAGTCCGCGTCTTCCATTCTCGAAATTATCACCGCCGTCAACGAGGTCGGGAACACCGTGGAATCGCTTTCATCTTCCGCTGCTCAAACGGCCGCGGCAGCCCAGAAAATCAAGGCCTATGTTCAGGCCGTAGAGACCAATGCCAAAGAGGCCGCCACGCTCACTCAAAAGGTGACCACCGATGCCGAACAGCTTGGAATGGCTTCTGTCGAAAAAACGATTCAAGGGATGAACCTGATCAAGGAATCTGTTGGAAAATCTGTCTTGCTTATCAATAAGCTGGGGCAACGTTCGGAACAGATCGGCAAAATTCTCACCGTCATTGAACAGGTAACCAAACAGACGAACCTCCTCGCCCTGAATGCGGCCATACTAGCGTCCACTGCGGGGGAACAGGGAAAGAGTTTTAATGTCGTTGCCCAGGAGATCAAACATCTTGCCGACCAGACTTCTCTCTCCACCAAGGAGATCGCCCAATTAATCAAAGATGTCAGGGCGGAGGTCAAGGAAGCGATCGTCTCCGTTCAAGCGGGGTCAGATAACGTCGGCGCCGGGATCGAACTTTCCCTTGAGGCCAGGAAAGCCTTGAAAAAGATTCTTGAAAGCGCGCAACAGGCGACGATTATGTCCCGCAATATTGAAAAATCGACGATGGAACAGTCTCAGCAGGTTACCCAGATATCCGAGTCGGTCGAAATCATCAATACCAAGGTTCAGCAGATTTCGGCGGCGATCCTTCAACAGAAGAAGGGAGGCGCCCTGATTCAGAAGGCCACTGAAGATATGCGCAACTCTACCCGGTCGGTTCAGAGGTCGATTCAGGAACAATCAAACGGAAACACCCAGATCGCGACCGCCGTTGAGAATGTCAACGGACGAATCAAGGAAATTTTCAGAGCGGTCAACGAACAGAAGAAGGGAACAGAAATTTTTTCCGGATCGATGGAAAATATCCGGAAGATCGCCCACACGTCGCAGGCGCAAATCGAACAGATGACTGAGGCCGTTAAAATGCTCTCTGATCAGGCCACAGGCCTGAAAAACGAGGTAAACCAGTTTAAGATCTGACCACCTTTTCTTCCCGAATACGCTCTCCCCTTTCCGGGGAGAGCGAACAATCCTATGATTTCTTTTGACCTTGTTTTTTCGGCTCTTCCTTTTTGACTTCGGGCGCAACAGGAGTCTCAGAATAAGGCGGAGCAATATAATCCATCGGAATCTTTTCGACTTTCTTATCCTTGAATGACATCACATAGACGGTCAAAGCGGTTGTATCCTCGTCGCTGAGCTGAAAGTTCGGCATGATGGTCGTCGGGGTAATCTTTTTGGGATCCTTGAAATGTTCCCACTCCCAGTGTTTCATCGAATGGACCGGATCCTGCACATGGGCGAAATCGTGTACGAGATGGAACGCGAGTTCCGTCCGGGTGCCAAATGCGGAGAGCTCCGGGGCCTGGATTCCGGCGAATCCCATCTGTTTAATGGTGTGGCATCCGCCGCAACCTTTGGCCATGACCAGCGCCTTCCCCTGCATTAGAACGGGCGCCTCTTTAAAGTTAACTTCCGGTTTATAAATGTCCATGTGACACTTTGAACAGGAAGAATAGACAAAAATACCTGTCAACGGCTGACGGTCGACATGTTCCACGAATCCATGGGTCTGTTCCACCGAGTTGGCCTGTGGGTCGCCCTGATGACAGATGGTGCATCCGAATTTGTCAAAGGGATGCTTTGTCATAAACTCCCCTTCCTTCATAAACGGGTGTGCTTTCAAAGGCTCTTTGGCATCGCTGAAATAGAGGGTGTTTGAAACTCCCAGATGGCAGGAGACACACCGGTCAGCCCGGTTGAGGGTGCTGTTCCATGCCTGCTTGATGACAAGCGGAAGATTTGCAATTTTCGGATCGGATGTCTTCTCCGCAAGCTGCTGGTTATACTCCTGTTGATACTTTTTCCATTCAGGATTGCTATCCTTGTAGGCGGCTAATCCCAACAGGCCCAGAAGGGCGACGCTAAAAACAGCAAATAGTATGGAATTGCGATACATTGGATTATTGATCTCCCTTTTTATTAAAGGTTCTCTCCTGCCAGATTGCCAGCCAGACCAAAATTAGGGTAATGAGCGCCGTGCCAACCAGCAGAAACATCCCAATCCAGAATCTATCCATTTCTTTATCCTCTATATTTTAAAGAACGGGGTTACGAGAAGGTACTTAATGTTAAAAACAAGCCTTAAAATAATCTTGGCCGGCACGCTCATCATCAGGAGAAAGAGCATTATGGTGATGTTATACCGGACAAAACCAAGGGAATTATAAAATTTCCGGAAAAACACAAAAGGAATGGTCATCCCGACGACAAAATAGCCGATGACGGTTGCGTAAGCGATCCCCTGGGCCGCAACCCTCGAAACGCTAAAAGGAGGATTCATCAGAATAACAGAATAATCGATCAGCGAAACTCCGGATGGCGGTTTATGCGCTTCCCAATTGTCCCACGGCCAATACCATTGCCAATCAAGACCCCTCAGATATACGCCGACGATAATCATGATGTACCAGAGGGCGCAGCCAAAGGCAAAATTCCAGACCGCGAATTTCCGGTCCGAATAATTATACTGGCCGCTCCCCTTCGGATTGATATCAATATAGGGCGTCAGGATCAGACCTACGATAATAAATGTCGGAAGAACGACGCCGGCGAGCCAGGGGTCAAAAAAGACGAGCATTTCCTGGAGTCCGAGGAAATACCATGGGGCCTTCATCGGATTGGGGGTAGTATCGGGTGAGGCCATCTCTTCCAGCGGAGCCTCAAAATACAGAGAAAGAACGACCAGGATCACCGATACTGCCAGCATGGCGATCAACTCGACGAAAACAAGATGGGGCCAGGTAAAAACCGTAGACTCGGGCTCCTTGTCCGTAATGGGAGATGTCCCTTTGACCAGTTCGACCAGGCCAAAACTTTTCTTTGGATCTTTTGGAAAAATCTCGTGCTTTGTTTCAATCGCCATGGATAATTTCCTCTTTCCTCACTTATTTAAGAATTATAAAGGTCCGGAAAACCCGTCTTTCCGTATTCTCCAGAAATGGACCGCGAGAAACAGCGCCGCAAGCAACGGCAAGCCCACGCAATGGAGCACGTAAAAACGGAGCAGGGTACTCTGCCCGACGACGGTTCCTCCCAGAAGAAGAAACCGGATGTCGTTATCGACCCGCATCCCCATCTCCCTGCCGAAGGGTCCTGAATATCCGATCAAGGGGCTGGCCTCGGCCATTTTAGACCCGACCGTCACAGCCCAGAGGGCAAGCTGGTCCCAGGGAAGAAGGTACCCGGTCCAGCTTAACAGAAGGGTCATCACCAGAAG
>DATNMI010000045.1:0-1030 GCA_035602375.1 Nitrospiria bacterium
TGACATAAGGCTTGATAAAAAGTTTGCTCTCGGATGCTGACGGATTGATCCCTTCGAGATGCCCTCCCTTGGAAATCATAAAAAAGGTCTGTTCGGTCGTCATTGGATTCCAGAAAGATATCTGTTTCAGGTGGGGCACCTGCCGCCGAAACTGAATTCCCCAGACCTGCTTTTCCCCTTTTTGATAACGGAGCGTTTCGAGAGGGATCCGGAATTCGGCGGACCATCCTTCCAGGGTTCTTTCAGCGGCCACGTCCCATAAACCGTCCCAGTCCATATTGACGAAAGCCCCCTCCTGAGATACCAAGCCGTCTGATTTTGCGCCGAAGGGGTTTGTTTCAAAGAAGAAACCGTTTTGATGGTCATGGAAGGGGTCAACGACAAATCCGAAGGTGTCGCTCCGGCTGAACGTTGAATCGCGGCGCCGTTCGTCTGCCTGGATCTGGGCCGGCTCAGGGTCGGTCATGGCCGCCCCGACATACAAATACTGATCGTCGTAGAGGATCCAGACGTCTGTTTTTCCCTCTTCAGGCTCTCCCGTTTTCGGCGTGAGCTGGACAAAACCGGACACCGGCGGATATTGTCTCCAGGCCGGCTCATCAAGCCTGCCGTCTACCGTGATGGCTCCCCGCTCAACCGGATGGGCCATAATTGTTTTTTTTGAAGGTTCTTCGGAAAATGCCGCGAAAGGAACGAGACAGAAGAAAAACCCTACGGCCAGGGCCGGAAATATCGGAAAAGATAATTTTCGCGAGCGGGCCACGCTCATTTTAAGCTGCGCAAGCTGTTTTCAGCTGAGGGCGATGATTCCGATGAATCAGATGCCTTCCCTGGCAGAAATTGTCCAGGGATCCCTAAGCGGGAGGCGCGCCGATCCCGTTCGAGGGCGACCATGAGAACGGAGATGGCCGCAGGGGTCATCCCTGAAATCCGGGAGGCCTGGCCAATTGACAGGGGGCGAATTTCCCCCAATTTTTGCCTGACCTCGTTGGAGAGGCCCCTTAACCCCTGATAGTCAAACCGGGGCGGG
>DATNMI010000046.1:0-4168 GCA_035602375.1 Nitrospiria bacterium
CCCCATAAGACTATCGACTCTTCAACAATCTCTTTGACGGTCATGCTATCTGAAGCCAGAGGTCCAAAGTTCCATCCATAATCGTACTCTGTAGGTTTCCGCCAGAGGAGTGAACCAAGCCAGAGGTACCCGGATAACGGGTCCAGGACATGTTGCCATGGGCGTATTGAACCTGGATTTCTAATCTCGATACATTTCTTATGAGAAAGGGCGCCGACAATGTCGGGCATAAGCCTGTCTTGCGCCCAGTCGCCCCCTCCAATGACATTGCCGGCTCTTACGGAAACCAGGGACATCTGATGCTGATTATAATTTTTAGTGTTAAAAAAGGATCTTCGGTAAGCGGATCCTACCAATTCAGCCGCTCCCTTGCTGGAACTGTATGGGTCATAACCACCCATCGGGTCATTTTCACGATAAGCGTAATCCCACTCTTTATTTTCATAACATTTATCGCTCGTAACATTGACACAGACCCGAACAGATCCTGTTTTTCGAATGGCCTCTAGAACATGAACGGTTCCCATGACATTGGTAGAATAGGTCTCCTCCGGATTTTGATACGATTGACGGACTAACGGTTGCGCCGCGAGGTGGAATACTATTTCAGGTTGATGGACCCTAAACGCTTTGATAAGAGCCTGGGAGTCCCGAATATCTCCATTGATATGGGTCATCCCTTCGTATAATCTGGCCTCTTTAAACAAGCTCGGTTCAGTAGGAGGTGGAAGAGAATAACCGATCACTCTGGCCCCTAATCTTTTTAGCCAGAGAGAAAGCCAGGAACCTTTAAACCCAGTATTCCCGGTGACTAATACCCTTTTGTTCTCATAAATATTTGAAAAGAGACTCTTCATTCCCAGATTTTCCAGGGCGCCTTTCCGGATTGCCAGAGATCTTCTAAATGTTGCTTGTCCCGGAGCGTATCCATCGCGTGCCAGAAACCGGAATGCTTATATGCGATCAGGTGGCTATTTTTTGCCAGGAATTCTAAAGGCTCTCGCTCAAAAACGGTTTGATCATTGGCTATATAATCTAATACTTTCGGTTCCAGCACAAAAAATCCGCCGTTGATCCATGCCCCGTCTCCTGCAGGTTTTTCTCTAAAGGAACGAACATAATCATTTTCATCCAGGTCAAGTGCGCCAAACCGGCCCGCCGGCAAAGCCGAAGTGACCGTCGCATGCCGTCCGTGTTTTTGATGGAATTTTAAAAGGAATTGAATATCTACATTTCCTAATCCATCTCCATAAGTCAACATGAAGGTCTTGTTTTCAAGATAGGGCATCACCCGTTTAACCCGACCACCCGTCATCGTAGAATCACCGGTTTCAACAAGAGTGACCTTCCACGGTTCGGCATAGTTCTGATGGACTTTCATCGAATTATTCGCAATGTCAAAAGTCACGTCGCTTTGATGCAAGTAATAATTCGCAAAATATTCCTTGATCATGTACCCTTTATACCCCAGGCAGAGGATAAATTCGTTGAACCCGTAGTGGGAATAGACCTTCATGATATGCCAGAGAATTGGTTTTCCCCCGATCTCGACCATCGGCTTTGGGCGAACCAGAGTCTCCTCGCTAAGTCTTGTACCTAAACCACCGCACAGAATCACAACTTTCATAGTTTTTCCGAAATGAGGCTATTCTTTAACCCAGGATTCAAAAAAAAAACAAAACAATAAAACACTTTATTCGAGCATTTTTATCTTAAAGTTTACCCTGCCTGAACTGTTTTTGAATCTCTTTTTTCTCTTCTGTCAGCGTTTCAAATAAAAAGCGGTTTGCTTCTTCCAGCCAGGTTAAGCGGGCTTCTAACGACCATCCCATATATTTCAAAATCTGCTCATCAGATAAATAATAACTGTATCCGGGACCTGTTTTTTCCGGTTTAGACATTGTTATGGCCTTTAAAGTTCTTAATTTTTTCAAGGGTCTGTATGTCTGCCGCGTCCTGCTGTCTGCCAATTCCTTTTTTCATTTCAATGAGATGGTCAATCGAGATCACAGGAATTTCAGTGAGCCCCATTTTTATGACGATTTTTTGTTGATTAATTTCGGAAAAGGATATTGGAGAATCGATAAGAAGATCAACCTCTTGATATGCAACGATTGGGTGGTAAAAGGTAAATGCCTTTAATCCCTTCTCTCTGATCCATTCCTGACGTTTTTGCGGATCTAATAGACCTTCAGCAGGAACCGGCAGTCGTGTACGGTACCCCAGTTCTTTCATGGTTTTTATAAAGAGGGCCAGGTTGTCTCCTTCCAGATCAGCCAGAATATCAAGATCAGCCGTCATTCGAGGGGCGCCATGCAGGTTAATTGCCACGCCGCCTATCACAACATATCGGATCCCTTTGTCATGAAATGCCTTAAAAATATCTTCATAAAACATTTTGGTTCCCGTTAATTCATTTTCGGGTATATAGACCGGGGAGATAAAATTTTAGCAATCCCCTCCCCCAGCCTCATTCTACAGGGGGAATGAGCCGTAAAAGACCTCGTCAAAATTATATACTTTTAATCCTAGGATTTCATATAAATTTTCAAGGCAGCTTGCCAGTCGGGTAACGGGCCGCCGAGAATTCTCGCAGCCTTCTCCGTTGAAAGAACGGCATAGGCCGGCCGTTTTGCCGGTCTGGGGTATTCGGCCGACGTGCAGGGAAGAATCTTCGTGTCCAGACCGGCGCTTTTGATAATCTCGGATGCAAAGTCAAACCAGGTACAGCTCCCCGAATTGACCAGATGGTAGGTCCCCGCTTTTCTTTTGCCGATTAACCCGATCGCTCCGTCGGCCAGGTCTTCTGTCCAGGTGGGAGAGCCTGTCTGGTCGTTGACCACTTTTAACAAATCCCGCTCTCCGGCCAGATTTAAAATCGTCCGGACAAAGTGGCTGCCCCCGTCCCCATAAAGCCATTGGGTCCGGATGATCAGGTGGTTTTCAGCGGACTTTCGGACCCGCCGCTCCCCTTCCAGTTTGCTCTCTCCATAAACATTAATCGGAGCAGGTCGGTCATCTTCCTGGTAAGGGGAGCTCTTCCTGCCGTCAAAAATATAATCGGTGCTGAAATGGACCAGAAAGGTGCCATGCTCTCCGCAGACCTCCGCGAGATAACCGGCGCCCTCCGCGTTGACCTTGAATGCCTCTTCCCTGCGCGCTTCACAGTCGTCCACCCGTGTAAAGGCGGCACAATTAATCACCAGGTCGGGCTGAAAGGCCCCCAAAGCTCTTTCAACCGCCCTGGGAGAGGAGATGTCAAGCACATCGATATCGGTGCCCAGGACCTTCCATTCGGCCGGTTTCTTTTTAAGGATGGCCCGGGCGAGCATTCCGTTAGCGCCTGTAATAAACACTTTCATATTTTAAAACCTGGGAAGATCTTTAGGCGAGAGTTTTGCCAAAAAAGGGTTCTGACTGTCTTTACCGGAAAGAATGGGGGCGGAGATATCCCACTGAATTCCGATATCCGGGTCGTTCCAGGCTACCCCTCTCTCATCTTCGAGGTGATAATAGGCATCGCACTTATAGAGAAATTCCGCGGTCTCGGAGAGAACCAGAAATCCATGCGCAAACCCTTTCGGGATTAATATCTGATCTTTGTTTTCCGCAGACAGAAGCACGCCTGCCCATTTTCCAAAATTGGGAGACCCGTAACGGATATCGACTGCCACGTCAAAGACCTCTCCCTGAATCACACGGCAAAGTTTGGCCTGAGGGTAGTTGGGCTGATAATGAAGTCCTCTTAACGTGCCTCTCGCCGACCTGGAATGGTTGTCCTGCACAAACCGGGTCGTAATGCCAAGCTCGGAGAATTTCAGCTCCTGATAACTTTCAAAGAAAAATCCGCGGGCGTCTGAAAAGACATCCGGCTTGATGACGAACACTCCCGGTAGGCCGGTTTCAATTTTCTTCATTTACCCGGTCCCCTTTCCCCGATAATTTTAAAAAGATATTGTCCGTAATCCGTTTTTTCCAGAATTCTGGCCCTCTCCAAAACCTGGTCCGCTTCGATAAAACCCTGATCAAAGGCGATCTCCTCAAGGCAGGCCACCTTGAGGCCCTGCCTCTGCTCGATAGTTTCTATGAAATTTCCCGCCTGAAGAAGGGCCTCATGGGTTCCCGTATCGAGCCATGCCATTCCCCTGCCGAACTTTTCTACCATCAG
>DATNMI010000055.1:0-6838 GCA_035602375.1 Nitrospiria bacterium
GGTTCCCGAACTTACGGAAGCCCCTGCGCGCGAAAAAAGGGCGAAACGTGACCCAGATGCATTATGCCCGGAAAGGGATGATTACCCCCGAAATGGAATTTATCGCGATCCGGGAAGACCAAAAACTCGACGCAGCAAGAAACGACGGGCGCGGCGTGGTTCAGCATCCGGGAGAGTCGTTCGGAGCGGCTATTCCTTCGCGGATTACTCCTGAATTTGTCCGCGACGAGGTGGCCAGGGGGAGAGCCATAATTCCGGCGAACATCAATCATCCGGAAATCGAACCGATGATTATAGGGAGGAACTTCCTGGTCAAGATCAACGCCAATATCGGAAATTCCGCCGTGGCTTCTTCTATAGAGGAAGAGGTTGAAAAAATGATCTGGGCCACCCGCTGGGGTTCCGATACCGTCATGGACCTCTCCACAGGCAAGAATATTCATGAAACCCGCGAGTGGATTCTCCGGAACTCACCGGTCCCGATCGGGACCGTTCCGATCTATCAGGCCCTCGAAAAGGTGGATGGAAAGATTGAAGCCCTTTCGTGGGATATTTTCCGCGACACGCTGATCGAACAGGCGGAGCAGGGGGTTGACTATTTTACAATCCATGCCGGCGTCCTGTTGCGTTATGTGCCGTTGACGGCGAAGCGAAAGACCGGGATTGTTTCACGGGGAGGTTCTATTTTGGCCAAGTGGTGCCTGTCCCATCATCGGGAAAATTTCCTCTACACCCACTTTGAGGAAATCTGCGAAATCATGAAGGCCTATGATGTTTCGTTCAGCCTGGGGGACGGGCTCCGCCCCGGCTCCATAGCCGACGCCAATGACGCCGCCCAGTTCGCGGAGCTTGAGACTTTGGGAGAATTAACCCGGATCGCCTGGAAACATGAGGTCCAGACAATGATTGAAGGTCCCGGCCATGTGCCGATGCACCTGATCCGGGAAAATATGGAAAAGCAACTACGGGAGTGCGGCGAAGCCCCCTTTTACACCCTTGGACCGCTAACCACAGACATTGCGCCCGGATATGACCATATTACGTCGGGAATCGGAGCGGCGATGATCGGGTGGTATGGATGTGCCATGCTCTGTTACGTGACCCCCAAAGAGCATCTCGGTCTTCCGAATAAAGAAGATGTTAAAACGGGCGTCATCACTTACAAGATCGCCGCCCACGCGGCCGACCTGGCCAAAGGGCATCCCGGGGCGCAAAACCGGGACAACGCCCTCTCCGAGGCCAGGTTCGAGTTTCGTTGGGAGGACCAGTTTAATCTCTCGCTCGACCCTGAAACCGCGAAAGCCTTTCATGACGCGACCCTTCCGTCGGACAATGCCAAGTCGGCCCATTTCTGCTCTATGTGCGGGCCTCAATTTTGTTCGATGAAGATCACAGAAGATGTCAGGAAATACGCGGAAGAGAAAGCCCTAGACGAGAAGACGGCGCTCGAAGCGGGAATGAAAGAAAAATCAAGAGAATTCAAAGAAGCCGGTTCGGAGATTTATCTGTAAGGCGTTGGGAGTAAGGTGTGAGGCCGTCTTTGCCCTTATGTCTCACTTTGCAACCTCCCTCATCCCAGGAGGTTATTATTCTTCCTCCAGTCAATCCTTCCTGGATTCCTCAGGTTTAACACTCTATGTTTCCAGGGCGGGAGATGTCATGTCGGTCCTCATACCATTAAAGAAGATAAGATGGACGACGAGGCTATCGAGATGA
Organism: Nitrospiria bacterium; assembly: GCA_035602375.1. Lineage (GTDB taxonomy): Bacteria > Nitrospirota > Nitrospiria > JACQBW01 > JACQBW01 > DATNMI01. The sequence continues at coordinate 1,717 of DATNMI010000055.1, forward strand.
GGATGGAACATCGTGAACGCCATATTACGGTTTCTGAAAATTCAAAAGATGTTGGTGTCATTTCAATGTTCGATTTGATGAGGCCAATTTATACAAAAAAGACCTTCTGGGCTTGATCTAATATCTACAATATTTTGAGAATGATTGTTAATGCAATTTATTGAAAAGGAATAAGATAAGCCCTATGAAAGTCAAAGATTTAATGACCGTTAAGGTGCGTACCGTATCCCCTGAAGACAAGATTGACAGGGTCTTTTTTTTTATGAATTTTGAACAGATACGCCACATTCCTGTTGTGGAAAAGGGGAAGGTCGTTGGCATTCTTTCAGACCGTGATCTAAAAAAAGTATTTGGATCATTAAAAATGAACGAGATTAATGCCTTAAATGATAATCAGCAAATGGTATATACCGTCAAATCAAGAATGGTCCGGACCATAATGAGAAGAGGGGTGATAACCATTCATCCACTCGCTGAGGCCTATGAGGCCGCGGCGGTCATGGCCAAAAGAAAAATTGGGGCGCTCCCGGTGGTCAAAAATGAGAAGCTTGTGGGGATCATTTCTGCCACAGATATTCTTCGTGCATTTGTTAAGCTTACTTCAAGCAGCGATTCTCTGATAAAGCAAACAGATAAATCCCCCGGATTATCATCAAGTCGTATTTTCCAAAAAGCTAAATTAAAATAAATGGAAAGAGGTTCTATTTTTTAATTCCTTATTCGAGTTCGCATAATTCCATATTTGGATAACTGTGGAAACCTTCCTAATCGAGCATTGAGTCAAAATTAAAATCATCTTCCCTTTCAAATGGCAATCATCGATTTAAAAGAGTAAAATGCCCTTAACAAGTGAGAACAAAATTTACCTAATTTGCCTCAAGTGATTAATAAGACAGAAAAAGAAATCAAAACGCTAATATCCCTTCTTTCCGAAACAGCCCCTCAAAATCTAATAGTTATAAAAAATAAGCTGATTGAGTTAAAACAAAAGGCCTTCCCCTTTTTACAAGAGGCTTTGACCCATGAAAACCCTAAAATTCGGAATGCGGTTTCTTCTATTTTAGAAGAGATACGAATCAATGACCTTACAAGGAAATGGATCATCTTTGCTTCCGGAAAAGGTGAAGTCGATTTGGAGGAAGGGGCCTTTTTATATTCCACTTTCGCTTATCCTCACCTTGACGTGGTACAGTATCGGGGAATCCTAAATCATTGGGCTGATGAAATCGCAGGATTGTTGGATTCAAGTCTTTTAGGAAACAAATCGTTTCAAGTCGTGCTGGACTACTTTTTCCAAACTCTTGGGTTTACAGGAAATCGGGAAAATTACCATGATCCTGAAAATAGCTACCTTCCCTCAGCCATAGATTTCAAAAAGGGTCTGCCAATTACTCTTTCAGTGATTTTTTTGCTGATTACAAACCGGTTAAATCTTCCTTTTTTTCCGGTAGGGATGCCCGGCCATTTTATTGTAAAATATCAAGGAGAACGGGAAACGTTTTTTTTAGACCCGTTTAACGGTGGGAAAATCCTTACCGAGCAGGATTGTATTAATTTTTTGACGCGTTCAGGGTATGGCTATCGCGAAGAATATTTGCAGATAACTGGAAATCGAGCGATCTTAGAAAGAATGATTCGAAATTTAATCACTGTTTATACCCAGAGCGATGATCAGCCAGCCGTTACCTTTATGACCAAGCTGATTGAAATTCTTCATAGGCCTTGATCTGTAGGGTTATGATCCATGGCAACAGAACTGAATACACAGAATTCGGAGCCCTTAAACTTCTTCCTGTTATCGTGTATTTATCCAAAATAAAAAACTATGTAGAGTTCAAATGGCAATCCTCGGTCCTCCCGAGTTTGACTCGGGCTATTCTGCTACTCATATTCCTAGCTCCTCTTGAAACTTGATTAGGGCCAGAACACATTATTGACTTGGGTTGTTGACATTCAACCTTAATCTTCATATTATTTTCTGGAAATTTGGATAAACATAAAAAGCTATATGAAGCCCAGATATGGGAAAAGTATATGCGGCCACGGATTACTGTTATTACTCTAGGCGTTGATGACTTGGACAGGTCACTCCAGTTTTACAGGGATGGTCTTGGGTTCCCAACCCAGGGTATTTTCGGTACGGAATTTGAATATGGCGCCGTCGCATTCTTCGATTTGCAGGCGGGCGTAAAGCTAGCGATCTGGCCACGAAAGAGCATCTCGCACGACTCCGGAATCCCGGCATGCCCTCCAAACCCGACAGAATTCACGCTTGGGCACAACGTATCCTCAAAAGAAGAGGTGGATGCAGTAATGGAGCAAGCCAGAACGGCTGGGGCGAAGATTGTAAAGGAGGCATGCAACACTTTCTGGGGTGGCTACGCAGGCTACTTTGAAGACCCTGATCGCCATTTATGGGAGGTCGTTTGGAATCCCCAGTTCGAAATCAAGGATTAGCAAACTAGGGGTTGTGTATCGGAAAATAGGTCTTTTTAATAGTTGGTTTTACAATCTCGATGCCGAAAGAAATGGGGGTCAAATCTACTTCCTGAAATCTACAACACTGGACCATCTCTACCGATACACGATTACTTTTGGAAATACACACCCGTTGACTCATAAATAAATGTTACCGAAGTAAGATAAGGAACAGGGCATCAGATTTTATATTCATGAAAGAGTTTAAGAGGGATTCCTCCTTTACACGGAACGCATGATTTTGAATTTAATTCCATTCCTCTTCCTCCCCTTCACTCTTTCGGAGCGAAATGTTTTTCGACAAATTTTCTTATCTCTTCAAGGTGTTCCAAAATCAATTTCGCTTTTTTAAACCAAACTGGAACGGAAACTTGTCATCGGGTCCCTGGGACAGTACGATCATCGGATTTCCCTTAAACTCTGTTTCACTTGCGGGCATATTATTTCACTCCATTAATATTAATTGTTTTTTCCTTTTTAGCTTCAGTTAACATGGCTGAATAATGTCTTAATGGGGTTACCTTAAATGCTTTTAATTGGACTTTTATACACTGGCTATAGGCTGGATTGCTAGGAAGGGGAATCAGTTTGAACTTACTAGATAGTTGCCGCATCGGCTGGTCCTTTGCCCGAAATAAAATGAAGGCCGGACCATTTTTTCCTATTTTTTCAGGACAACGTGCGTTGCCTGCTCGGTGGAGACGCGCTCGACGCACTTGAAACCCAGGGCATTTAGATCGAGGCCGGAAAAAAGATTCTCACCCTTTCCCATCAGAACGGGCATCAAGGCCAGGTGCATATCATCGATCAAGCCGGCCTGTAAATACTGCCGGATGGTCGAGACGCCCCCGCCTATCCTTACATCCTTATCGCCCGCGGCTTTTCGGGCCTGCTGGAGGGCCGATTGGATCCCATCGGTCACGAAGATAAATCGGGTTCCACCTTCCATTTCCAGGGGCGGACGGGCGTGGTGGGTCAATACGAAGGTCGGAACATGATAGGGCGGGTTAGTTCCCCACCATCCTTTCCAGCTTTCGTCCGGCCAGGGGCCGCGAATGGGACCGAACATGTTCCTGCCCAATATCCAGGCCCCCATGTTCTGGAAGGATCTTTCGCCAAATTGGTTGTCCACACCGGTCGTACCGCCGCCATTCCCATGCATATCGTTGAATACCTTCGTAGGGAAAAACCAACCGAACAACTCCGGGCCCCGGACCCCCAAGGGGTTTTCCAGGCTCTGGTCCGGACCCGCGGCAAAACCGTCCATGGATACGGAAAAAGCGGCAACTTTTATTTTGCCCATTCGTGGCCTCCTTGTTTAACTGGGATTTTCCAGATGACTTTGTCCCACAATGTTCCCAGATAACTTGGTGTTCATTTTATCACCCCACACACACATTTTCCATCCGAGTTTGGCCTTTCGAACCAAAGTCGAAAGGTAAATCCAACCTGGTGGGGGCTTCAATGCCCCTGCCCTAACAACCAGATAATGATACCTATGTGTTTATTGGATCGTCCTCTGGCAATCTCTACGCTTTGGACGCTGCAACAGGCCAACAAGTTTGGCAAATGAACGTTGGATCAATAATTCCCACCGGAGCAGGTTGGGGCGCATCGATGCCATTCTCTGGGTTTACTGCAGGAGACGGGTTGCTTGTGGTACCTGCAGGGAACACGCTGACGGCTTATACCTTGTCCACTTCTCCCTAACTGGGTAAGTGCACAGCATAATGACAATCATTCCTTTCAGCCAATCGGCCTGTAGGGTCCCTCTTTTGACATATGACAGGATAGATCTGTAAATAGCCGTGTAGATTCTTTCAAAATCCTTTATCATAATTTATGCCAGATTTGTACCAGTAATCCTCAAATTTCAGATTTTGGATTTTCAACGATAAGTAGGTGTAAGGTTTACGTAAATTTCGCCTCTCTTCTGACCCCTTACCGTTTTTTGGTATGGCTCGCCGTCACAACGGTGTGGATTCCGCCTCTGACGTAAAAGTCCCCGACGATTTTCATGAATCGGGGGTTTACCCCGGCGACCAGATCATCGAGTATCTTGTTGGTCACCGCCTCGTGAAAAGCCCCTTCGTTTCTATAAGACCAGAGATAGAGCTTTAACGACTTGAGCTCGACGCAAAGCCTATCGGGAATATAGACGATATGGAGCGTCGCAAAATCGGGCTGTCCCGTCTTTGGGCAGAGACAGGTAAATTCCGGGCAATCAAACGAAATTTCGTAATCCCGCTCGGGATTGGGATTGCGAAAGGTTTCCAGTTTCTTCGACGATGTTCTCTTCAATGATAGCGCCTTTCGATAGTTATCAAAGATTCATTATATTCTCTTACTTTCGATTTATATTTCAAGTTAAAAAATCGGCCTTGTTAGATTCAGCGCCCGCGGTATGTTATAATTTGTCCATGGACAATCCAATACCAGGAAATTCATTTCCGGAGCTCCCGGCGGATCCTCCGGACAGAAACCGGTTTAATTTACATCCCAAAGGAGAGAATCCCCAGAATCCTCCTGAGAAGAAGAAAGGTTTTATATGGCCGATTCTCTCTCTAATCGGGCTGGTCCTTCTTAAGTTCAAGAACCTCTTCATATTCCTGAAATTCGCGAAATTCGGGATCACCGCGATATC
>DATNMI010000077.1:0-2447 GCA_035602375.1 Nitrospiria bacterium
GAGGGAAAAAAAAGACCCGGAAACCATGCCGTTCGTCTGAAAGGAACCCAAACGCCGCGCCGGGATTACGCGTGTAAGTCAGGTTGAAAAAGTGCCGGATGACTTCCATCGACTCATGCATCCCGAAGGACCGCGCGATCAGGGTTTTGGTGACTTGATCGGCCAGAATGATCCCGCCGATAATCAGACCGATAAAAAAGTAGGTTTTAAAAGATTTTTTCCCGGAACCGGCCATTTCACTCATTCGAACCTATCGCCTGGATGACGGGAACGCATCGCTCGCATAACAGGGGATGATCGGCATGCTCTCCCGTCCTGAGGCTGTAATTCCAGCACCGCTCACATTTTGTTCCGCGCGCCCGGACGGCCTGGATCGAAAGACGGCCCAGTGAGGTTTCCCGGATTTCTCCTTCCAGCCGGCCGGAAACCTCCACCCCTGATACAATAAAGATCATCGGCAAGCTCTTTTCAATCTCTCTCAGAAAACCGCCAAAGTCCCCATCCGCTCCCAGAACCACCTCCGCCTCCAATGAAGAGCCAATCTCTTTTCTGGCTCTTGCAGCCTCAAGAACGCGAGAGACCTCCGCGCGGACGATCATAATCCGCTCCCACCTGTCGAGCAGAGGCTGATCAATCCATTCCTTCCGTTCGGCCGGAAAATCGGCGAGGAGAACGCTTTTCTCCGTCCGAAAGGCCGCCGGCATATAATTCCAGATTTCCTCCGCCGTAAAGGAGAGGATCGGGGCCATCATCCTGGCCAGGCTAATGACCACATCGGCCATGACCCTCTGGGCGGCCCGGCGGGACGGATCATTTTTTGAAAAGGTATAGAGCCGGTCCTTGAGGATGTCGAGATAAAAGGCGCTCATATCCACAGCGCAAAAATTATTGATTTGATGGAACACTAGATGAAATTCATACTCCTCATAGGCCTTTCGGACTTTTCCAATCAAAAGGTGGAGCCTGGCCATGGCCCAGCGGTCGATTTCCTGAAGATCTTCGGCCCGGTCCGGATTTTTTTCGGGGTCATAATCATGAAGGTTCCCGAGGAGAAAACGGCAGGTGTTCCTGATTTTTCGATAGGCCTCGGAAAGCTGGACAATGATTGGGGAGGAGATCCGGATATCGTCGCGATAATCTTCAGCCGCCACCCAGAGCCTGAGAATTTCAGCGCCATACTGGCGGATGATTTCCTGCGGGGCAACGACGTTACCGGCCGATTTTGACATCTTCTTGCCCGATCCGTCGACCGTAAATCCATGGGTCAGCACTGCCTTGAACGGCGGTTCGCCTTCGATTCCTACAGATGTCAGAAGGGAACTGTGGAACCAGCCCCGGTGCTGGTCGCTCCCCTCAAGGTAAAGATCCGCCGGCCACCGGAGCCCTTCGCGGGTCCGAAGCACCGTCGCGTGGCTGACTCCGGAATCAAACCAGACGTCGAGAATATCCTTTTCTTTCCCAAACCGACGGCCTTTGCAGACCTCGCAAACGGCTCCGGCAGGGAGCAACGCCTCCGGCTCCCGCTCAAACCAGATGTCCGCCCCCTCCTTTTCCATCAGCGACGCGACATGAAAAACCCATTTTGGATTCAGGGAAACATGCTGGCAGTCAAGACAATGGAAAAGAGCAATCGGAACCCCCCAGACCCGTTGGCGCGAAATACACCAGTCCGGACGGGCCTCGATCATTCCGTTGATTCTGTCGCGGCCCCATTTCGGAATCCAGCGGACCTGATCAATTTTTTCAAGCGCTCTTTTCCGAAGATCCCGGGTTTCCATAGAAATAAACCACTGTTCCGTCGCCCTGAAAATCACCTTGTTCTTGCATCGCCAGCAGTGGGGATAGGAATGAACGATCGGCTCTTCCTTCAGGAGCGCCCCCCGTTCCTCCAACCGCTTTACAATGGCTGGATTGGCGTCGAATACCCTGATCCCCTTGTATTCGGGAACATCCTCGGTAAATTCCCCTTTTCCGTTCACCGGCGTGTAGATATCGAGGCCATATTTCAGGCCCATTTCATAGTCTTCCTGGCCATGGCCCGGCGCCGTATGGACCACGCCAGTCCCCTGATCGAGCGTTACATGCTCTCCAGTAATCAACGGGGATTTCCTGTTGACAAAAGGGTGGCGCGTGACTATCCCTTCGAGGTCCTGTCCCAGGTAATATCCTTTTCTGACCGTATAATTTTCAACGCCAAAAGCTTTCATGCATGCTTCGATCCGCTTTTCCGCCAGAATCAGGATCTCTCCGCCGGCCTCGACCTCCCGGTAATGATATTGGGGGTGGAGACAGAGGGCGATATTGGCGGGGAGCGTCCAGGGGGTGGTGGTCCAGATCACGACAAAACGCTTTTTTTCAGGGTCAGGCCATCTTTTCTCAAAAGAGGCCGGGAGTTCGGTTACTTCGAATTTAACGTAGACCGAGGGGGAGGTTTCGTCCATATATTC
>DATNMI010000510.1:0-1510 GCA_035602375.1 Nitrospiria bacterium
GCCAACACAGGCGGAGCCAATACAGGCGGAGCCTGAAACACCCCCATAAACCTCAGTGTCATGTAGCTGTCCGGCTCTCCGTCGAGCCTCACCTCCAGCTGATGATCCCCCGGAGAGAGCGTGAGCGGCACGGTAATTTCATGAACTCTTTTTGAAAAATCTCTCCGGCTGACGACCTCAATTCCGTCTACCCAGACCGATCCTGAAGAGACCGCATCATGGATTGAGAGCTCTTTATGACGATCCGAAGAGCCTTCATCCCTGTCCCTGTCTCTATCTCTTTCCTTTCCTTCCTTCTCGAAAGCGACCCCCCCGTTCACAATGGTTAACGTAAACGGCGCGACATAGGACGGAGGAACGGTGACCGTCTTTGAAAAAACATTGGTCCGTCCATGGGTCCGGGTAAAGGTAAAGGTGCTAAAGTCCGTCGCGCTTTGAGCTGCCGCGATCCCTGGCAACAGAAGGACCGTGAGCAGAACGAAAAGGTAAATGCTCGTTCTTTTTATAGACTTCATAGGTAACTCCTTTCTAAACATCATCAGTAAAAAAGATGCATTTCCTGTGCCGAAGATTAGTTTTAGATTTACATTTAAAATCAATGGGATAAAAAGCCAAGCAAGCGTCTGTTTGACAATTTTTGACCGATCAACAGACGTTTTTTGGTTATAAGCAGGTTAAAACAGGGAAAGAGAAATGGGGTTTACCGAAGACTATTTTTCAGCCCTGGCGGTACCGCCACCGGAAGAAGGTGTTGTCGGAACTGCCGTGAAAGTCAAAGGAAGATCGAACGATTGAACATCCCCTTCCCCGTCGGAATCGGAAACGCGGATCTCAACCGGATGGCTTCCGGCATCCTTTTCTGTAAAGGGCCAGTTGATCACCCCGCTTTTCGGATGGATCGTCATCCCGGCTGGACCTTTTGAGAGGGTAAAAGTCACAGGTTCTTTATCCGGATCGTCCGCGGTAACCTGATAGGTGTACTCCTTGCCGGAAATTGCCGGAGGAGCGGAGGTGATCTTCGGAAGCGCGTTGTAGAGAATCCCTTCGGCCTTTACCGGCCTTCCCTGGGAAAGCCCGTCCGACGGGGTGACTTCGACGATGATTTTATCTTTTTTGGAATAGAGCGCCCCCGAAACAGCAGCGTCGGTCCCGACCACCGATCCATCCTCTTTCATCCAGCGGTAGGCAAAGGTCACCGGGTCTCCGTCGGCATCCGCCGCATCGACTTTGACCGTCAAGGTATCTCTTCGGGTCGGTTTGTCCTGCTCCAGTTTAACGGTGGCTATTTTCGGAGAGGCATTTTCCACGACAGCCGGGGCCGTGCTCTCCGACTCTTTGCCTCCGTTCTTTATAAGCCTGACCTTAAGGGTATCTCCCCTTTTAAACTTGAACTGTCCCGCCACTAACTTCGAGGATTGCTCGCCCGGTATAATAAGCCCGTTTCTCTCCCACTCATAAACCCCGTCCGGAAGGGGCCCGGAGCCGCCGTAGACGACATTGATATCATTTT
>DATNMI010000118.1:0-7952 GCA_035602375.1 Nitrospiria bacterium
CCAGAATAATGACGGCCAGCGCCCCGATCAGGAGGATCAGGAATACATTGAGATAAGAGATGAAGGCCTCTCCCGGCGGGGCCTCGGCCGCTCGGTCAAGGAAGCTTCCGGTCAGATAATAAATGGCGGTGAAATTGGTAATGGCCATAAAAATCATCGGGAGGAGGGTGATCCAGAGATATTTTTCCTTTTTCATTACGATAATCAGAGTTGTTCCGACGCAAAGGGCGAGCATCCCCAGAAGCTGGTTTGCGGCCCCGAACATCGGCCAGATCGTTCCGATGCTCCCCGTTGAAATCAGGTAGGCCCAGAGGAATACCACCAGGAAGGTGGTGATCCATGCGCCCGGGGCCCATCCGATGTCTTTAAAGGGAGGATGCATTTTTCCGATCATCTCCTGGAAGAGGAACCTGCCAACGCGCGTTCCGGCATCAATCGTGGTGAGAATGAAGAGCGCTTCAAAAAGGAGCGCAAATTGGTACCAGTAGGCCATCAGATTCTTAAAGCCGGGAATGGAGGCAAAGATGTAAGCCATTCCAACGGCCAGGGAGACGGCACCGCCCGGCCTGCCGGCCACGTCTACCTGTACCAATTCAGACAGGCGCTGGATTTGTCCTGGCGGAAAACCGAGCTGGGAAATGGCGTCAACGCTCAATTTTGAGTTGATGGCGAAGTAGTCCCCCGGAATCATAATCCCGGCCGCAATCACCGCCATGACCCCGACGAAACCTTCCAGGAGCGTCGTTCCGTACCCGATCGGCAGGGCATCTGTTTCCTTATCGATCATTTTCGGGGTGGTACCGGTTGCCACAAGGGCATGAAAGCCCGAGAGGGCTCCGCAGGCGATCGTAATAAACATGAATGGAAAGAGCGTTCCCGGAATAACGGGGCCCCCACCGTGAATAAAACGGGTGACCGGCGGCATCTGAATAACGGGCGCAATGATCAGCACCCCGATGGCGAGTAAAAAGACCACGCCGATTTTCATAAAGGTAGACAGGTAGTCCCGCGGCGTTAACAGCATCCAGACAGGGAGAACCGCTGCGGCAAAGCCGTAAATGGCGAGTCCGTAGATTAAAGTCTGACGTTCAAGAGAAAAGTAAACGGCATAAGGAGAATCTAAAATCGCGTGTCCCGCGATGAGAGAAAATATCAGCATCATAATGCCGATAAAAGTTATCTCCCCGACCTTGCCTGGACGAAGATACTTCATATAAATTCCCATAAAAAATCCGATGGGAATGGTGAGAGAAATCGTGAGAACGCCCCAGGGGTTGTGATAGAGAGCATTCACCACGGCCAGTCCCATTCCGGCCATGGCGATAATGACGATCAGCAAAACGGCGATGCCGGCGGCCATTCCTGTGACCGGTCCGACTTCGTCCAGGGCGATCTGGGGGAAGGATCGGCCGTTTCTCCGCATCGAACCGACCAGCATGATAAAATCATGCACCCCTCCCGCGAGCACCGTACCAATCAGGATCCATAACAAACCGGGCAAAAATCCGAACTGCATTGCCAGGATCGGCCCGAGCAACGGGCCCCCTCCGACTACTGCCGCGAAATGATGGCCGAATAAAAGGTATTTTTGGGTAGGATAAAAATTTTTACCGTCATTGAGGCGATGGGCTGGCGTGATCCTCTGGTTGTTTAATCCGACGACGCTCGTCTTTAAAAAATGACCGTAAAACCGGTATGCGAGCGTATAGATGCAGGCCGCCGCGACGACGAGCCAAAGGCCATTCACTTTCTCGGCGGGAGAAACGATACCGGCAATGACTGCAAGCGCCCATCCGCCTAAAAGAGAAAGAGAAACCCAGACCAGGTTAAGGAGGATTTTCAAACTGTTCCACCCTTTTCCCTGCGCCGGATCAGAAAAAGTCCAAGGGCAAGGGCGACCACCACCAGGGCGTTGACGCCGACGTCCGTCAGGTACCGGTAGAATACCTTTTCATCCGTTAATTCCATGATCGAGATTTCGGCCCCCGCCGTCAGCATTTTTCGCGTAGCGGCGATCACTCCGATATAGAGAAACGGTTCGAGCAGGATATCCTGCGATTTCAGATAATTAATGATCGTCCGGAGAATTTCCAGAATAATCAAGACCAGCATCAGGTCATTGATCAGGGTGAGAATGGCATGGAGGGGAGAGCGGGAGATCTGTTTGCCGAAGCTTACCCAGGCATAAACGAAAGTCCCGGCGCCGATCAGGAGAAAAGATATTCCGGTGATGCCGTAGATAAACTGGTCAAATTTATCCATAAAAGAAATCCAGCCGCCGCGCACAAGGCCTTCGTCTGATTTTTTCACAGCCATAGCAATTTCATCCTTGTTTCAACAGGTTTGTATCGTCAGGCGTGGCGAAACCGTCCCAGCCTCCGGGGAGACACGCCGAGAAAATAGAGGAGCATAATCCACCGGTGCCTAACTGTAGTCATTAGCAGGCCTTCCTTTGCCCACCGGCGCGCTGATGTCATCACCCTTTCATTGAGCAAGACGGTCTTCCCGGCCCGTTTCATTTTTCGGGCCAGTTCAACATCTTCCAGGATCGGTATTTCAGGGTATCCCCCGATTTTTTGAAATGTCTCCCGCAAAATAAAAATGCCCTGGTCTCCGTAGGGAACTCCGGACACGAGGCATCGAAGGTTCGTCAGGCAGGCTAACGACTTCAAAAAGAAATTTCCGGAATCTATTTTCAACCGGAACGCCCCTCCTACCGCCCCATTTTCCTGTAGCGCCGGGAGGATTTTGTCCAGCCCGCCGGGAGCGATCAGGGAATCGGCATGAAGAAAAAGGAGTACATCTCCCTCGGCCATTCTGGCCCCTTCGTTCATCTGGCGGGCCCGGCCGGGAGAAACGCTAAAGACCTTTCCGGTAAAGCTCCTTGCGATGTCGGCTGTTCTATCCGCGCTTCCGCCATCCACCACGATCACTTCGATATGATCCGATTGTTTTAACCGTTCCAGCGTTCCCGGGAGATAGCGTTCCTCATTGAGGGCGGGGATGATGACAGAGATTTTTTTTGACACGTTAATCAGGCTGCTTACCGGTTTCGGGTAATGACATAGTCCGAGATGACATACAGAGCGTCTTTGTGGGGGGAAGAAGGAAAGAGCGCAAGCTCCTGCCTCGCCTTGTCGGAATACGATTCGGCCTGGACCATGGCGTATTCAATGGAATGGTATTCATGGAGAAGCCGCTGGACATAAATCAGGGCATTTTCCTCCAGTCTCTCCTGGTGAAACATCACCTCGACTTTCTTCTTTTCTTCCGCGGAACAGTGGGCCATCAGATGAAGGAGCGGAAGGGTGATTTTCCCTTCCTTGAAATCCTGGCCCAGGGTTTTCCCAAGAAGCCCTTTATCGGCGGTATAATCGAGCGTGTCATCGGCCATCTGGTAGGCAACGCCAAGGTTTGAGCCGAAACGGAGAAGGGCCTCCAGCTCGATTTGAGAGGCCCCGGCGATTAATCCTCCCATCCGGCAGGCCAGAGAAATCAGGGAGGAGGTTTTAGCCTCTATAATGGAAAGGTAATTTTGTTCCGTCATTGAGAAATCGCTCGTGTAAACCAGTTGAAGAATTTCCCCCTCGCTTAAAACCTGGCAGGTTTTGGAAAGAAGCGCGTTAATATCATGCCGGTTGAGCGCAACGGTGTCTACGAACGACCTTGAAAAAAGGTAATCTCCTACGAGAATGCTGGCCTGATTTCCCCAGACCATCCGGGCGGCTTTTTTGCCTCTCCGAAGGGCCGCCTCATCAATCACGTCATCGTGAAGAAGCGTGGCGGTATGGATAAACTCCACAACTCCGGCAAGAATGACATTGTCGGTCCCCTGATATCCCAAAAGCCTGGAGATGATCATCAGAAGGAGAGGGCGGAGTCTTTTGCCGCCGCTATCCAGGATATAAGACGACACGCTGTTGACAAGGTCAATGCGGGAGGAGAGCGACTTTTTTATTTGATTTTCAACGGCTTGGATATCATCCCCGTAGGCGAGAAAAACCTCTTCTATCGTGGCGGGGGATAGTTTAATTGGGTAAGGGCGGCTGTGTACAGTCATTGTTCATGAGTCTAGGATAAGTGGCTTTTTTTTGTCAAGGAGAAGTTTGACCTCCAAAGCCGAAATCGGACGAATTTCTCCCGGTTTCAGGGTCCCAAGGGGAAGGCGTCCTATCTGAATCCGGACCAGTATTTCCACGGAATAGCCGAGGGAATCGAACATATTCCGGATCTGGCGGTTCCGTCCTTCGCGGAGCGTTATCTCCGCCCAGGACGATTTTTTGTTTTCCTTTATTTTCTTAACGATTATAGGGAGATAAGCTGTTTTCTCCGTCTTCAATCCCTTGCGCAAACTGGCAAGATCGTCCTCGCGGACAATCCGGTCCAGCTTGACATGATAGGTCTTGGGTACTTTGGATTCGGGGGCGGAAATCCGGTTTCCCCAATCAGTGTCATTGGTTAGCAACAGGAGTCCGGAACTCTCTTTATCGAGACGGCCGACAGGGAACACCCGGGGAAAGCCGGGAGGAAAGAGGTCAAATACGGTCTTTCGACCCCTTTCATCCTGTCGGGTTGTCACCACCCCTTTCGGCTTATGGATCATATAATAGACCCGGCTTGCCGGTTTGAGGGAGATCCCGTTAACCGTTATCGGCGGATGGGGTTCGGAAATCGGAAATTCCGGGTCGCGGATGATCCGGTCATTGACCTTGACCTTTCCCTTCCGGATCAGGCCGGCCGCTTCGGTCCGGGAACAGTAGCCGAGTTTGGAGAGGATTCTCGCCAGCCCTGACCGTTTTGCTTTTATTTCCGCTTTCATTTGAGCGATTCTACCATATTCAGCGGGCCGTTAAACCGGAAACCGGGCCGTTTTATGTTAATGAGGGGGATGGAAAAGAGGTCGAAGAGGACCGCGTGGCCGATTCGGTCAGGTTTGATGTCAAAGGGAGGCTTGCGGCGCCTTCCGGCTGTCATGATGGCGGTCTATCCAGGCAATAAGCTGATCAGGCGGGAGGGGAGGCGTAAAATAATATCCCTGGACTTCGTCGCATCCGAAAAGCGCGAGCCGCTCCAGGGTTTCCTTGTTTTCCACCCCTTCCGCCACCACGGTCAATCCCATGGTGTGGGCCAGGTCGATGGTCGACCGGACAATCATTTCATCGGGCGGGTTTCCAACCATCTGGCTGACAAACGAGCGGTCGATCTTTAGAATGTTCACCGGCAGTTTCTTCAGGTAGACCAGCGATGCGTATCCTACCCCGAAATCGTCTATCGAGATGAGAAACCCGAGCTGGTGCAGCTCCATCAGGTTGATTTCTGCGGCCTCCGGATTGGTCATCAAAGCGCTTTCCGTTATTTCCAGTTCGATCATGGAAGGGGGGATTCCCGCCTCCCGGACCAACTGCGAGATCATCGCGGGAAGCCTGGGATCCTGAAGATTATAAACGGAGAGATTGACGGCGATTGTCAGATTTTTCTCGCCCAGGTTCCACTCCTTTCCCTGCGCGGTGACAAGGCGGATGATTTTATCGGTCAGCGGCTTGATCTGTCCCGTCTGTTCGGCGGACTGAATAAATTCATCCGGGGGAATGATTCCGAGAGACGGGTGTTTCCATCGGACCAGGGCTTCCGCGCCGGTCACTCTTCCTGAGAAGATTTCAATTCTTGGCTGATAGTTCATAAAAATCTGGCCGGTATCAATGGCCTTTCTCAGCTCTCCCACCAGGGTCAGCTTGCGGGGCGTGTTGGGGTCGATACGGGGGTCATAGAGGGTAAAAGGGGTTTTGCTTTTTTTGCTGGCGTACATGGCGACATCGGCTTTTTGCACCAGGTTGTAGGCGGTCAAGCCATGTTCCGGAAAAAGGGCCGCGCCGACGGACATTCCCACGGCGACCGAAAGCCCTTCGATTTCAAATGACTCTTCCATTGCGCTCATGATTTTTCCGGCGACCAGCCCGCAGGTCTCAATTCTGGCGCCCGGCAGAATCAGGCCGAATTCATCCCCTCCAAGCCGGGCCACGGTGTCGGTCGGCCGGAGCACTTTCTTGAGGCGGTCACCTACTTTTCTCAGGAGGTCGTCGCCCCGGTGGTGCCCAAGGGTGTCGTTAATTTCCCTAAAGCGATCGAGATCCATGAGAAGAATCGCTACGGGCCTTCGATTCCTGTGGCCCAGATCAAGCGCGGATTCGATCTCCCTGTAAAAAGAGGTGCGATTGGGAAGTCCGGTGACCTCATCGTAGAAAGCGAGACGGCGGATTTTTTCTTCGCTCCTTTTCCGTTCGAGTTCCGCCCCGGCCCGGGCCGCGAAAATTTTCAGCATGGTTTCCACCCGCCGGACATCCTTCATCGGGAGGCTTCCCATGACGGCGATCAGGCCCAGAGGGGTCCCCGCGGAGTCAAAAAGGGGATAACCGGAATAGCATTCGACCTGATGATCCAGAAGAAATTTATCTTTTGGGAAAAGCGCGGCCGCCCCTTCAGGGAAGGTGAAGGGTCTGTTGCCGACGATTCTTCCGCTGGGGGTTCCTTCCAGGGCATATTCAAAGGAGTCCACCGGTTTTCCCCGGGCATAGAAGGCTACGGTCCTGATCGTGTCCGAACCCGGCGCGGTCAGTTCTCCGATAAAACCCTGGTCGACGAGGAGAGATTCGGTCAGCCGCCGGATGAGCGAGGAGAAAAGCGCGTCTCCTGTTTCCCCCGAGATTCCCAGGGCGATATTCAGGATCGCCCGTTCCGCGTCCTTTAATTCCGTTTCCGTCTGCAAATTCCTTGATTCCAGTTTTCCGACCATCTCTTTGATCTGGTCTACCAGGATATTGTAACTGCTGGCGAGGATTCCCAGTTCATCCCCGGATTGATGACTCATCTTCGCGGAAAAATTTCCGGCGGCAAGCAGATGAAACGCCTCCGAGAGGGATTTAAGCGTCCGGCTGATTCTGCCGCTGAAGGCCAGCACTACAAAAATGGCCAGGAGCGTGAGGATAATCGATATGATATCGACTGAAACAATGGACACGATTGATTTTCTTAACATCTGTTCCTGAGAGAATTCCAGCCGGATCCACCCCTTGACCACGCCATCTTGTAACACAGGTTCGAAAATCACCAGCCGCTTTTCCCCGTTTTCAGGATCAGGGGCGTAGGAGAGGATTTCTT
This sequence comes from Nitrospiria bacterium, assembly GCA_035602375.1. Classification (GTDB taxonomy): domain Bacteria; phylum Nitrospirota; class Nitrospiria; order JACQBW01; family JACQBW01; genus DATNMI01. The sequence goes on from DATNMI010000118.1 coordinate 7,156, forward strand.
GTTTGAGGGAGAGCGCCCTCTGAAAGAGGGGATTGTCCAGCAGAGAATCTCCGATAAATTGCTGATTTTTTGAGGCGACAATCATTCCGCTCTGATCGACAAAGAAGATCTGTTTGATATCAGGATTGAAAGAAAACTTCTCTAATGAATCCTGGATCAGATAAAGGTTTTGGTTGATGGCCTCCGAGCCTTCAAGCGCGAGGCTCGAGGCGATTAACCTGGCCCGATTTTCCGTTTCCTCCCGCACCATGCCGTATTCGTGCCTGATATCAATCAGTGTAATGACGAGAACCAGGAGAATCATCGTGGCTCCTGAAAGGAGCGAGAACTTCTGAGGTATGGTCAGATGACTGAATTTTTCCGAAATATATTTCATGTGCAAGAGAGCCGGTTGTTTTTCAGATGGTTATTATACCAATATTGTTTAAGATTACCATGTTCCGAAGCCCTGTCAATTTGTGAAACCTCTCCGGTGGTTACAGTGGCTTTACAACGACTATTTTACGGAGAAGAACCGCCGGACAATCGATTGATATTTTGATTCAGCTTTGGCAGGGTCATTTGACAGCGTAGAAAAACCGGGTATGATTTAATATCATGGTAAGAATTTATCTCATCGGGGCGGGAACAGCCGGAACGGCGCTTTTGTCAAGAGTCCTGCGGTTTGACTGGGTTAAGGTCATTGGCGTAGCCGACCGAAACCAAACGGCCCCGGGGATTATTTTGGCCCAGAAATCCGGAATTCCCGTTGCCACAAAAAATATTCTCAGAAAATTCCCCTCCGATCAGGTAGACAT
>DATNMI010000132.1:0-1583 GCA_035602375.1 Nitrospiria bacterium
CCAGAAGCTGTTTGTACCCACCGGACAAGCTTCCGGCTCTTTCTGATTCGCGCTTCTCCAGGTCCATGTCACAGAGAACCTTGTACGTCCGATCTTTTATTTTGCCGTCGGGAACTCGGTAAGCGCCGGCAAAAAAACGAAGGTTCTCGCCCACCGTGAGGTCAGAGTAAAGGCTGAACTTCTGCGGCACATAGCCAAAATGCGACCGGATCTTAAATCGATCTTTCCAGATATTCAAACCGCCGATTGTGCTGGTGCCGGCGGACATTTTGGTCAATCCGCAAAGCATGCGGATGGTCGTTGTTTTACCCGCACCGTTTGCACCCAGAAAACCAAAGATTTCACCGACCTGGATCGACATCGAAATCCTGTTTACGGCCTTTTTTTTGCCAAACCTCTTGGAGAGGTTCTTCATAACAATGAGCGGTTCAGGCATGAAATTGCACAAAGGATCTCCATCTCCTTGGGTCCTTGGGAGATATGGATACCTCAGAATTCCTGGTGAGGTCAAAACTTTGCTGAGAGTCCAATCCGAAGATATGGCACCAGATCTTCAGATTTGACTTTGTATCCGTCGTCCACTCGTGGAAATTCAAAACGCCGGTACGGAGTGCAACCTCCTTCAAGATCGAAGTTGACGTTCTTGGAGACTTTCCAGGTTAAGCCGGCGCCCGCTCGAATTTCAAAATAGTCCAAGATAGCATCGTTGAGCTTCGGAATACCTCGGTCCTGTCCAAACTGGTCGTCCACTCGGAATGTCCCTTCCCGCAAATCAGCGCCGGCGAACAACGTGACGCTGTCCGACAGGAGATACTGGAGTTGCGGGCGTGGAGCGACTCCTTGAACGACCCATTTATTGGAGACTTTCCAGTGGACCCCGACGATTGGAAAGACCGGCGTATCGCTGTCCACATCGACGTAGACCCCTCCGATAAAGATGAGATCGGAACTCACAAAATAGGTGCCGACAACCTCGAAAGGCACATTGAAATCCTGCCAGGAAACGTTACGAAACTCACTGTAGATCCCAGGATGCGCTTCGATCCGCAAAAGCATCGCCGGAGAAACTTGCAGATCCGCACCGATTGCGAGGTCTAACCCCTGGAGCGAATCCGGCACCGGGGCTCGCTCCTCTGGATCAAAAGAATACCGCTGCCATTCAACCCCAAGTCGTAACAACGCCGTGTCCCGGATTTGTGCAGATAAGACGAAACTGGCTGAACTACTGATTTCCGTGATGTTTCCAAAATTCGTTGAGCCCGCCTTAGCCTCTCCCCGTCCAAAAAAAGAAGTCTCAGCGTCTAAATCATAAGAAAGCACCGACGCGGAAGACCCCGGCGACCCGGAAGATCCGCTAACAGATTTGAAAGCGCCTTGCGCTTTCACCGTCGCTTCTCCCAGGGCGAAAACAAATAACAATGTCCAAAAAGCTTGGGCGACAAAAATCGGTCTGAGACACCTTTTCATGAGCCGTCACCAAAAACCATTGCGATATCATCTACCACTTGAGTTGTCTTGCAGAAAAGCTCGTACACTTTTTTGTATTTCTCTCATCATTGCAGCGTGGGAACCGAGTCGTTCCA
>DATNMI010000138.1:0-7564 GCA_035602375.1 Nitrospiria bacterium
GGTATCTGTCCCGCCAAACTTAAAAGGCTTTCCCTTCTCAACATGCTCGATCGCGACCACAACGTCCTGCAGGGCGCCGTCTTTCACAGTCACCTCTCTCAAAAGCCTGTGCCCGTTGCCATCGCTATCCACCGTCCCGCAAAATTTGGGCTGAGGGAATTTCGCGAGCTCAAAGGTTTTGGGAGCCGGAACCGCCCCTTTAAAGGTCACTTTTCCGCTCACTGATCCTCCATTGGCAACAGCGGCTTCTTCATACGCAAACGCCGGAACTCCGGCCAATACGGAAATCAGGGCGCCAGCCAAGATTCCTTTTCCAATCCCACGCATAGTATCTCCTTTCCTGTACCCGGACTTTCTGAAAGAGACTCCGGGCACTCAGAACTTAAAGTTTGTTGATATTTTATGGGCTAAATTTTATTCCCTACGGGAGAAATAAAATTCCTTTTGAAAATAGTGAGGGAGTATAGGATAAAGGTAAACTCTTGTCAAGATCATTTTATTCCATTTTATTCCTTTGTCCACCCATGCTGGAAATGGCGGAAAATTAATAAAGAGTTTGATTTCAAAAGCAAATTTCTTTTATAATGAAATTTCTGACCTCAATCTCCTGAAAATCGCTGAAGTTTCCTGGGGACTGGTAGAGTTCAACCCAAATCATGAACCGATGGATTCGACAAACGTGAAATATCCGTCAAATTTTCCGCCCCCGCAAGGCCTTTATCATCCGGATCAGGAGAAAGATTCCTGCGGAATCGGCTTTGCGGTCAATATCAAAGGAAATCCGTCTCATGATATTGTGTTAAAGGGCCTTGAAATCCTGAAGAATTTATCCCACAGGGGCGCGGTCGGCTGCGACCCTGACACAGGCGATGGCGCCGGGCTCCTGGCGCAGATCCCCCACATCTTTTTTAACGAAGTTCTGGAAAAAAAGGGGCTTGCGCTCCCGAATCCCGGATCTTACGGCCTTGGCATGGCCTTTTTACCGGTTCAATCCACCGAACGGGCCGAGTGCGAAAGAATCATCGAGGAAATGATCAGAGGAGAAGGCCAGAAATTTATCGGATGGCGCGAAGTCCCCGTCCATCCGGCCAAAATCGGAAGAATGGCCCGGGAAAGCGCTCCCGTGATCAAACAGTTCTTTGTCGAAATCCAAGGGATTCTTCCCGAACAGTTTGAACACCAACTCTATCTGATCCGGAAACAGATTGAAAACCAGATCTATGGCTGGATTAAAGGGGATTTTTATATTTCAAGCCTCTCGTCCCGGACCGTCGTATACAAAGGTCTCCTGACCCCGGAACAGATCCCCCTTTTTTACGAAGACTTGACCGATTCCAGATTTAAGTCCGCCCTGGCGCTCGTTCATTCCCGTTTCAGCACCAATACCTTTCCGGCCTGGAGTCTGGCGCACCCCTATCGCTATGTCTGCCATAACGGAGAAATCAATACGCTCAAGGGAAATGTCAACTGGATGAAGGCCCGGGAGGGACGGATGTCGTCGGATGCCTTCGGGGAATCGATCAACAAGCTCTTCCCGATTATCCGCGAAGGGCAGAGCGATTCGGCCTGTTTCGACAACATGCTGGAATTTCTCGTCATGGGCGGAAGATCGCTTCCCCATGCCATGATGATGTTGATCCCCGAAGCATGGGCCGGGAATCCCGACATGGACATGGACCGGCGGGGTTTTTATGAATACCATGCCTCCATGATGGAACCGTGGGACGGCCCTGCGGCAATGGCCTTTACCGACGGCACGCTTATCGGCGCTACGCTTGACCGAAACGGATTGCGCCCGGCCCGATACCTTGTGACCAAAGACGACCTTGTGATTCTCGCCTCGGAAGCAGGCGTTCTGCCGATTAGACCGGAAGAAATCGTCGCGAAGGGGAGGCTTCAGCCCGGCAAAATGTTCCTGGTCGATACCGCGCGCGGGAGGATTATCGACGATGAAGAGATCAAGCGGGACATGGCCGGCAGGAAACCATACCGCCAGTGGGTCGCGGCAAACCGTATTTCAATTGATGAGCTTCCGGAACCGATCAACGTTTATCAACCCGATCCGGAATCGATCAAAAAACGCCAAAAACTCTTTGGCTACACCCTGGAAGATTTGAAAATCCTGATGGCGCCTATGGCCATTACCGGAGAAGAAGCGATCGGCTCAATGGGGACCGACACGCCGCTCGCGGTTCTGTCGGACCGCCCCCAGCTCCTCTTTAATTATTTTAAACAGCTTTTTGCGCAGGTCACCAATCCCCCGATCGATCCGATCCGGGAACAGCTGGTCATGTCGCTTGCAACGAGCATCGGCCCGAAACAGAACCTGCTCGGCGAGACACCGGAACATTGCAGGAGAATCAAGGTATCCCAGCCGATTTTGACCAATTCCGATCTCGAGAAGATCCGGTCTATCGCCGACGGACACTTCAAATCCCAAACCCTGAAAATCCTCTTCCCCGCTTCGGACGGGCCGCAGGGGCTTGCCCGCGCCCTTGCGCTGGTCTGCGAGCAGGCGACCCAGGCGATTCGTTCCGGATATAATTTCATCATTCTCAGCGACCGGGGGGTCAATGCGGAGTGGGCGCCTATTCCAGGCCTTCTCGCCGTTTCGGCTGTCCATCACCATCTGATCAACGAATGCCTCCGGACCGAGGTCGGATTGATTATTGAGACCGGCGAGGCGCGCGAGGTGGCCCATTTTGCCCTCCTTTTAGGCTACGGCGCGGGAACCATCAACCCCTACCTGGCTTTTGAAACCTTGACCGATATGGTCCGCTCAGGGCTGTTCCCCGAGGCGGTAGACGCGCAGACCGCAGAAGCGAAATATATCAAAGCCATCAACAAGGGACTCCTGAAGATTTTCTCCAAAATGGGGATCTCAACCGTCCAGAGCTATTGCGGGGCCCAGATTTTTGAGGCGATCGGCCTGAATTCGGTATTCCTCGACCGCTATTTCTCGGGAACCCCGGCCCGCGCAGAAGGGATCGGAATCGAGGAAATCGGACGCGAGACCCTGAGCCGGCACCTTGCCGCTTATCAGGATACCGGATCGTCCGCCGATTCCCTCGATGTCGGTGGAAATTACCATTACAGGATACAGGGAGAATACCACCACTGGAATCCCGAAACCATTGTGAAACTCCAGGAGGCCACGCGGAACAAGAATTACGCGACGTTCAAGGAATTCAGCCGTTTGGCCAATGAAGAAAACCACAGGGCCTCCACCCTGAGAGGACTTTTTGATCTCAAAACCCTTCCCCGTCCAATTCCGCTGGAGGAGGTGGAGCCTGCCTCTGAGATTGTCAAAAGGTTCTCCACGGGCGCCATGTCGTTCGGGTCGATCAGCAAAGAGGCGCATGAGACGCTCGCCATCGCGATGAACCGGATGGGGGGAAAGAGCAATACCGGAGAGGGAGGAGAAGACCCCGAACGATTTTCAACGGAAAAGAACAGCGCCATCAAGCAGGTGGCTTCCGCCCGGTTCGGGGTGACGACCGAATACCTGGTGAACGCCCGGGAACTCCAGATCAAGATGGCGCAAGGCGCGAAACCGGGGGAAGGGGGGCAGTTACCGGGCCATAAGGTGGACGATGTAATCGGCCGGATCCGGCATGCCACGCCGGGAGTGACGCTGATTTCTCCCCCGCCCCATCACGACATCTATTCGATCGAAGACCTGGCGCAATTGATCTACGACCTCAAGAACGTCAATCCCGAAGCCCGCATTACCGTTAAACTTGTCGCGGAAGTCGGGGTGGGAACCGGGGCCGCTGGGGTAGCCAAGGCCCACGCCGATATGATTCTGATTTCAGGCGACAGCGGCGGAACAGGCGCGTCTCCCCTCTCATCCATCAAGTACGCGGGAGAGCCATGGGAACTCGGTCTTGCGGAGACCCAGCAGACGCTCGTCCTCAACGATCTCCGGGGGAGGGTAAGAATCCAGACCGACGGCCAGTTGAAAACCGGAAGAGACGTGATCGTGGCCGCTCTCCTGGGAGCCGAGGAGTTCGGCTTCGCGACGGCCCCGCTGATCGTCGAAGGATGCATCATGATGCGCAAATGCCACCTGAACACCTGTCCGGTCGGAATTGCGACCCAGGATCCGCTTCTGAGAAAAAAATTTACAGGCCAGCCGGAACATATCATCAACTATTTCTTTTTTATCGCCGAGGAGATCCGGGAATATATGTCGAAGCTCGGTTTCAGGAAATTCGACGATATGGTCGGAAGAGTCGATCTCCTGGAACAAAAAAAGGCGATTGACCATTGGAAAGGCCGCGGGATTGACCTGAGTAAACTGCTTTACAGGCCGAAGGTCTCCTCTGATATTCCTGTCCGGTGCGTCGGGCGCCAGGATCATGGCCTGGAAGGCGCCCTTGACCATACCCTGATAAAACTGGCCGGCCCGGCGCTCGAAAAACAGTCTCCGGTGGCTCACGCCCTCCCGATCCGGAACGTTCACAGAACCGTGGGGGCCATGCTTTCGGGAATGATCACCAAAAAATACGGTTCAAAAGGGCTTCCGCCCGGCACAATCCGGTTTACGTTTACCGGAACGGCAGGCCAGAGTTTTGGCGCCTTTCTCGTCAACGGTGTCTCACTGACTTTAATCGGAGAATCAAATGATTATCTTGGAAAGGGAATGTCCGGTGGAGAGATCGTGGTGTTTCCGCCGCCAGGTTCCCTGTTTAAACCGGATGAGACGATCATTGTCGGAAACACCCTCCTTTACGGAGCAACGGGGGGAGAAATTTTTATCCATGGCCTTGCCGGCGAGCGTTTCGCCGTCAGAAACAGCGGCGCCCGCACGGTGGTTGATGGGGTGGGGGACCATGGATGCGAATATATGACGGGAGGCGTTGTCGTCGTTCTGGGCCGTACCGGGAGAAACTTTGCCGCGGGAATGAGCGGAGGGGTTGCCTTTGTTTACGACGAGGAGCGCGATTTCAGGAAGAAATGCAATCTTTCGCTGGTAGAACTGGAAACGGTGGTCCAGCCTGAAGACAAAACGACGCTCCGCAGCCTGGTAGAGAAACATGCGGAAAAAACCGGAAGTGCCCGCTCCGGAAGACTATTGAATGAATGGGATGCGTCCCTTGAAAAATTTATCAAAGTGATCCCTGTCGAATACCGCCAGATCCTGGAGAGCCGGCAGGCCGCTGTTCCGGCAAAGGAAACCTCTCTCCATGGGTGATCCGAAAGGTTTTCTGAAAATTCAGAGAGAGGGCCCGCACCGTCGCCCCGTCTCCCAGAGGGTTTCCGATTTCCGGGAAATTTATGAGACGATTCCGGCCGAGAAATTAAAGGCCCAGGCGGCCAGGTGCATGGACTGCGGCGTCCCCTTCTGTCAAAGCGAAACCGGATGTCCCGTCTCCAATCTGATTCCAGACTGGAACGACCTGGTTTACCAGGATCGCTGGAAGGACGCTTTTGTACGGCTCCACTTGACCAACAATTTCCCGGAATTCACGGGCCGGCTCTGCCCAGCTCCCTGCGAATCGGCCTGCGTCCTCGGAATTATCGAACAGCCGGTGGCGATCCGAAACATCGAACAGTTCATATCGGATCATGGAATCGGCCAGGGATGGATGACCCCGCTTGCGCCGAAAGCCCGCCTTACCCAGTCCGCGGCTATCGTAGGATCGGGGCCGGCAGGCCTGGCCGCCGCCCAGCAGCTCCGCCGGGCAGGTTACAAAGTCACAGTTTATGAAAAAGCAGACAGGGTGGGCGGCCTTCTCCGGTATGGTATTCCGGATTTTAAACTTCAAAAAGATGTCCTCGACCGCCGCCTCGAACAGATGCGTCTCGAAGGGGTGGAATTCGTTACGAACGCGGATGTGGGGAAAAACCTGCCGGTCTCAGACCTCCTGAAAAAACATGACGCCGTCTGCCTGACCATCGGCGCAATGGTCCCGAGGGACTTGCCCCTTCAAGGCAGGGATCTCAAGGGAATCCATTTTGCCATGGATTACCTGACCCAGGCCAATCGGATGGTAGCCGGGGATGCCATCTCCCCTGCCGAAATTATTACGGCCAAAGATAAAAGGGTGGTGGTCATCGGCGGCGGAGATACCGGCTCTGATTGCATCGGGACCGCTCGCCGGCAGGGGGCCAAATCGATCCACCAGATAGAGATTCTCCAGAAACCTCCGGAACAGAGGACGCCAGGCAATCCATGGCCGCTCTGGCCGAACATCGCCAGGACCTCCCATGCCCACGAGGAGGGATGCGAGCGCCTATGGGGCATCATGACCAAAAGTTTTTTTGGAGAAAAGGGCCAGGTCAGAGAAATCGAGGCTGTTCGGGTGGAAACGCGATTGACCGGAGAGGGCCAGAGCCGGTTTGAAGAAATTTCCGGAAGCGGATTTGGGCTGGAGGCTGATCTGGTTCTGCTGGCGATGGGATTTACCCAGCCGGTTCACGATGGGCTGGTTCGTGATCTGAAGCTGAAATTGACGCCCAGAGGAACCCTCCAGGTCGACCAGAACTTCATGACCAGCGAACCGGGTATTTTTGCCGGCGGGGATTCGGTCCGGGGAGCCTCGCTGATCGTCTGGGCCATTGCCGAAGGACGGAAAGCCTCCGAGGGAATGGACCGTTACCTCAGATCAAAAAGATCTCCCGCTTAAATTTTTCCTTCTGATTTTAATTTGAGCCAGGCTGCCTGAAGCCCGATAATCGTCTTTCCATCCCGGATCTCGCCAGATGCGATCATTTCCATGGTTTTCGTGAACGGAATTTTCCGGATTTCCAGCACTTCATTCTCTTCAAGATCCTGTTTTCCGGGGACCAGATCTTCCGCGATATAAATATGAATCACCTCGTCGCAGAATCCCGGCGTGGTTAAAAACGAGAGGAGCTTCGTATACCGGCCGGCCCGGTACCCTGTCTCCTCCTCAAGCTCCCGTCCTGCGCAGGCGAGAGGGTCTTCCCCTGAATCAAGCTTTCCGGCAGGTATCTCAAAAATAAATCCACCTGCGGCATAACGGTATTGATGGACCAGGAGAATATTTCCATCTTCCAGGAGCGGCACAACGGCCGAGGCTCCGGGGTGATGAATCATCTCAAGATCGGCAACATTCCCGTTAGGAAGCGTTACCCGGTCGAGTTCGATTTTCAAAAGCTTCCCGTCGTAGACCCGCTTGCTCTCCCGGCTCTTCTTCAATAAAGACCCCTCATTTCGTTATGGCCCGATCTGGAAAACGGGCTCAAAATAAAAGAAGCCCTTTTCAGGGCTTCTTTTCAAAGACTATTTAAAACGAAATCTATTTGCCGCCGCCGAGGCTTCTCTCATAAGAGATGACATCCCATCCCTCTGCTTCGGAGATCTGGTCAGGAATCACAGGAACCATCGCGGTACCAGGGCTTCCATTCTTGAGAACCCACATCATCTCGCCTTCAGTACGAACTTTGTCAAACGCGGGATTGGTGAAATTCCGGGGAGACGGCTCTAAACCGGCAGCCGCAATTCCGTCACCTTTTCCACCCGGGCCATGGCAGGTAAAGCATGCGCCCTTGCCGTCAAAAATGGCTTTCCCTTTAGCAATGGAGGCCGCTGTCG
>DATNMI010000139.1:0-5089 GCA_035602375.1 Nitrospiria bacterium
GAAGCGGGGTATATCCGGAGCGTGCCGAAAGACCCCTTTACCGACTCTTCAAAGAGCTGGGTGGAGGTCAGTTCTACCGGAGAAGACGGGGGAATCGCCGATGTGCATAGCGGGAGTGATTTGGTAGGCCTCGACGGCACCGCCTACAATGACTGGTAGCTGGCCCTTGATAACAGTCCATCTGCTTTGTTCTCGACGTTTGACAAAATAGCTAAAAATCCTTTATTATGAATAATTTACGAACAAAATAGATTGGAACGGGTTTGAGAAAATTCTATCGCATTAACCAGCTACCCCCTTATGTCCTCAGCACGGTCACGGCCATGAAAGTCGAGGCCAGGAAAAAGGGAGAGGACATCATCGATTTCGGGATGGGAAATCCCGATATGCCGACTCCGCCTCACATTGTGGATAAACTGATTGAAGCGGCCAAAGATCCGAAGAACCACCGCTATTCCCAATCAAAGGGGATTCCGAAACTCCGGAAGGCGATGACCGACTGGTATCAGCGGACCTATGGCGTCGAGCTTGACCCGGAGACTGAGGCGATTGTGACCATCGGCTCCAAGGAAGGGATTTCTCATCTGGCCCTCGCGATTGTAGAACCGGGAGAAACAGTCCTGATTCCCGGCCCGACCTACGCGATTCATGCTTACAGTATGATTATTGCGGGGGCTAAAATCGCTCAATTTCCGTTGAAGCCAGGGGATGATTTTTTTGCCGCGATGGTTACCGCGTATGAAAAGTGCGCGGACAAGCCGAAAATTCTGATCCTTAATTTCCCTCACAATCCGACGACGGCAGTAGTCGATCTCTCCTTTTTTGAAAGGGTTGTGGCTTTTGCGAAAGAACATGATCTGATCGTGATCCATGACCTGGCTTACGCCGACCTGGTATTTGAAGGGTATAAGGCCCCCAGTTTTCTCCAGGCCGAAGGAGCGAAAGACGTCGGCGTTGAATTTTACACCCTTTCGAAAAGTTACAATATGCCCGGATGGCGGGTGGGATTCTGCGTGGGCAACAGGGAAATCATCGGGGCTCTGGCCAAGATCAAAAGCTATCTGGATTATGGTATTTTTCAACCTGTCCAGATCGCCAGCATCATTGCCCTGAACGGTCCGCAGGAATGCGTCAAAGAGGTGATTGAAACCTACCAGAAACGGCGGAATGTCCTTGTGAAGGGCTTGAACCGGATCGGTTGGAAGGTGGATTCCCCGATGGCGACCATGTTTGTCTGGGCGCCCATCCCTCCTCCGTTTGACAAGATGGGATCGTTGGAATTTTCAAAACTTCTTCTTTCAAAAGCGAAAGTGGCGGTCACGCCCGGCATCGGGTTTGGGGATCTCGGGGAAGGGTATGTCCGGTTTGCCCTGGTGGAGAACGAACACAGGACCCGGCAGGCGATTGCGGGAATTAAAAGGGTATTGCAGAAATTTCATCCATGAAATCGAAAGATAAAAAAAGAGACGCGATTCGGGTCGGCTTGATCGGGCTTGGAACGGTCGGCAAGGGAGTGGCGAAAATCCTCGACGAGAACGGAGAAGTGATCCGGAAGCGGGTCGGTCTTCCGATCATGCTTGCCGCGGCATCCGATCTGGACGAGTCAAAGAAAAAACTTCTTCCGTCAAAGGAGACCTGGTTTACTAGCGACTATCGCAAAATCACTTCCGATCCGGAGATTGACATCGTCATTGAGCTGATCGGGGGCCATGAACCGGCAAAAACTATTCTCCTGTCCGCGCTGAAACATGGGAAACATATTGTGACTGCCAATAAAGCGCTTCTGGCGGAACATGGCGAAGAGCTTTATGTGGAGGCCCGTCGGGAAGGACTCGATATCGGGTTTGAGGGGAGCGTGGCCGGCGGAATCCCGATCATCCGTATCCTGAAAGAAGGGCTGGCAGCCAACAGGATTGAGTCTTTTTTTGGAATCATTAATGGAACTTCCAATTATATTTTAACCAAAATGACGGAAGCGCACCATACGTTCAACGACACCCTGGCTGATGCCCAGCGTCTCGGTTATGCGGAGGCCGATCCGACATTCGACATCCAGGGGATTGATTCTGCGCACAAGCTCGCGATTCTGGTCACCCTGGCGTTTGGGAGCCCTGTAAATTTCAAGGACATCTATACGGAGGGAATCACACAGGTAACCCCCCTCGATATCGAATATGCCCGTGAATTCGGGTACAAGATCAAACTGCTGGCCATTGCCAAGCTGAAAAATAACGAAATTGAGGCCCGGGTCCATCCGACCATGATACCGGAAGGGGAAATGCTTGCTTCTGTAAATGGCGTCTTTAACGCCATTTACCTTGTCGGTAACGCGCTGGGGCCTTCTCTTTATTACGGACGTGGCGCCGGAGAAATGCCGACGGGAAGCGCTGTTGTGAGCGACCTGATCGATATCGCCCGAAATATCATCCAGCAGGAGTCTTCGGGAAAAAGCGCGGGACATCCCCGGGTTCCTTTAATGGCTTATCTTCCGGAAGAACGGAAACCGCTCCGGATCCGGAATATGGATGAAATCGAGAGCCTCTATTACCTCAGGTTCATGGTGATCGACCATCCGGGTGTGTTGTCGAGTATTTCCGGAGTTTTAGGGGAGCACCAGATCAGCATTTCAGCGGTAATTCAAAAAGGGAGGTTGGCGGGAGAGACTGTTCCGGTGGTCATGATGACCCACCGTTGTCTTGAGAGAAATCTCCGCCTCGCTCTGGAAAAAATCGACGAGTTTCCTTACATTTCTGAAAAAGCAATGGTGATCCGCGTGGAAGGAGAGGATTAGTCGGTGAAACAGGTCTGGAAAGGATTGATCCACGAATACCGGGAATATCTTCCGGTGACCGAAAATACGCCGGTCGTCACGCTAAATGAAGGGAATACGCCGCTGATCCGCTGTTATAACCTGACCCGGCATTTGCGGCTTCCCGTCGAGCTTTATCTCAAGTTCGAAGGGGCCAATCCCACAGGTTCTTTCAAGGACAGGGGAATGACTCTGGCCATTTCCAAAGCGGTCGAAGCGGGATCGAAGGCGGTGATCTGTGCGTCGACCGGAAACACCTCCGCTTCGGCGGCGGCATACGGCGCCAGGGCCGGATTGAAAGTCTTTGTTCTGATTCCTGAAGGAAAAATCGCCTTGGGAAAACTTGTTCAGGCGATGATGCACCGGGCCTCGGTCCTTCAAATCCGGGGGAACTTTGACGAAGCCCTGGAAATCGTCAAGAAAGTGTCTGACAAATATTCAATTACCCTTGTCAATTCGATCAACCCCTTCCGGCTGGAAGGCCAGAAGACCGGCGCTTTCGAGGTTTGTGACCAGTTGCGGGACGCCCCGACCCACCATTTTCTTCCGGTGGGAAATGCCGGCAATATCGCCGCCTACTGGAAGGGATACAAAGAGTATAAGTCCCACGGAAAAATCGGCCATCTTCCGAAAATGATGGGGTTTCAGGCCGCGGGCGCCGCCCCGATTGTGATGGGACATGTGATTTTAAAGCCAAAGACGATTGCAACCGCGATCCGTATAGGAAACCCGGCCAGCTGGAAACTCGCGCTTCAGGCGGCTGAGGAATCGGGAGGCGAGATTAATCTTGTGACTGATGAGGAAATCCTGGATGCCTACCGGCTGATAGCCGCCAAGGAAGGGGTTTTCTGCGAACCCGCGTCGGCGGCATCCCTGGCTGGCGTGATTAAAGCCTATAAGGCCGGAGCGCTTAAGGAGGGGGATGTGGCGGTTTGCACCCTCACCGGTCATGGTTTGAAAGACCCGGACGTGGCGCTTTCCAGCGCTCAGAAACCGGTGACAGTCAGGGCTGATTTTGACGATGTGGTCAAGGTAATGGGATTTTAATGGCCGGGGGAGAATTCTGAATTGATGAAATATTTGTCGGTCCTGGTGAGCGGACTTTCCCGCCTTCAGGGGCCCAGCGTGAATAAGTTAAAAAACATGGGGATAACAGGAAAGACCTCTCTCGATCTCAAACTTTCAACCCGCGATGATTTTGCCTCTATTCTTCCTCTGCTGGGATATGATATCCGAAAGTATTATCGCGGAGAAGGCTCTCTTCTTGCGGCGCGGGCGGGGGTTCATCTTGAAAAGGATGACGTCGCGTTTTGCTGCGATCTGGTGACATTCAAGCATTCCCAGGACGGCTACCAGTTTCAGAAAATGGGGCCAAAAGTGTTCATGGAGTCCCTTCCACCGCAATCCCTTTCGGATGATGAGGCCAGGGAATTGATCCGGGAGATCAATGAGGCGGTTGGAACAGAGACGATCGTCTTTTATCCGGTCAGGAATTACCGCCATCTCATGGTCTGGGTGGGGGGAAAGTCCAAATTTCAGACCTGGGACCCGATCGAATGTTCCGGAAAACCGGCCGCCGGATTTTTCCCGAAAGGGGATGGGGCCGCGATGCTGACCCGTTGCATGGAGGTGGCCAGCCAGTATCTTCAACAGCACCCGTTAACGGAGGAGAGGATAGGCCAGGGTATTCCTCCGGTAAACGGTATCTGGTTTTCCCAGCCGGGACGGGCGATGGAACTGCCGACCTGGGAAGAGCAGTATGACCTGAGAAGCGCCATGGTGGCCGAGGATGAATTTTGCAAGGGAATCGGGAAGATGGCCGGTTTCAATGTCCTTGACCTGGACGGCTTCAATGTTTCATCATTCAAGGAACGCTGTCTTACGCTCGCAGAGGCCGCATTAAAAAGCCTCTCCATCCATGATTTTGCTTTTGTCCACATTCCTGCGGAAAAGGGGGGCGACGAGGCTCCCGCTGTTTTTGACGAATCTTTCCTGGGAAGGGTGCTGGCCCATTTTGAGGGGGAATCGGAATGGAAGATCCTTTTAATGGAAAGCCCCGAGTTTCAGGAATTTCCGCTGAAGAATCTCAACGGACCTGCGGCCCGGGAGATTGATTTTCTGGTCTGCCAGCCGGGAGCGCCAGGGGGAAAGAAAATTGTTTTGAGCGATGCGCACCAGTTAATGTCCCGTTTTATCCAGGGAGTTTTCCAGAATTAAATGGGTCTGATTGTTCATAAATATGGTGGAACCTCGGTCGGGACCGTTGAACGGATTCAGAAT
>DATNMI010000165.1:0-7065 GCA_035602375.1 Nitrospiria bacterium
TTGATCTCCTGCCTTTTGTCATCTGTCTTGTGAGGAAAGCTCCGGCCTGGCTCCCTCTCTGTTCTTACCTCACAATCGATATTTCCCTGGTCAAATTTCAGTCCCTCTCTTTCCAGGGCTCCATGGTCCTTTTACTTGAGCCTCTCGGCGAGGCTTCAAAAAACATCCAGCGCTCCATTCCTCCCGTATCCCCGCCCCGGGAAGAAAAAACAATTCCCCGTTTCTCCACGCCTGAAACCGTGAATGAAATGGGATTAACGGAAACCGAAGTCCGCTACTTTACCGCATAAACTCCCGTTTTTTTGTTGCCCGCTATCCCGCTCATGCTCCGCAATTTGCCGGTCTGGCCTTTTTCTGCTATATTTTCATATAGATACAAATTCCTGGACATATCATGACCTTCATTACCCTCATGGCGATCGGCCTTTCTTTTTTCGGTTTATTGATCGGAAGTTTTCTCAATGTCGTGATTTACCGCCTGCCGCGGGAAAAGTCGATCGTGTTCCCCGCGTCTCATTGTCCCGCTTGTCAAAAAACGATCCGATGGTACGACAATATTCCCCTGATCAGTTACATTTTGTTATCGGGGAGATGCCGGTCGTGCAGGGTTCGAATTCCGTTCAGATACCCCATCGTAGAGTTTTTAAACGGCGCAGGTTATCTTTCTCTCCTCTATCGGTTCGGTTGGGGATGGAATCTCGCAGCCTTTTCTCTTCTTTACTCCGCCCTGCTTGCGATCACGTTTATCGACCTCTCCCATCAGATCGTGCCGGATGTCATTACCTATCCCGGAATGGTCATCGGTTTGATATTCTCCTCTACCCTTTTGCCCGTCGGTTTTGTCAACGCGCTGATCGGGTTATTTCTCGGAGGGGGCCTTTTTTACCTGGTCGCCTTTCTCAGCAAAGGAGGCATGGGCGGCGGAGACATCAAATTAATAGCAATGATCGGGGCTTTTACCGGCTGGAAGTCTGTTTTGTTGACAATTTTCATCAGCGCGCTCGCCGGATCGGCAATCGGGATTATCCTGATGTTATTTTTCGGGAAAAACAGAAAATTCCCGGTGCCTTTTGGACCGTTTCTGGCCCTTGGCGCGCTCTGCGCTATCTTCTGGGGCGATAAGATCATTTTCTGGTATACCCATCTGGGGGCATAAGATGGGCGACCGTCTCTCTTCCAAAACTACCTCGTTTTTCTCATCATTCGGAATTTTTGTTCTTTTTGTACTCATCTTTATTTCGACTTACGCGTTCTATGCCCGGTCAGTCCTTCTCGTCATTCAGGACCGTTTTAATTCTCGGGAAAATGAATTTATGGTCTCCATGGCGGAGGATATCCAGCGCTCCCTTTCAGAGCATTACCAGGAAGCCGTAGAAGACTCCTATTATCTTTACCGGATAGGGAACACTAAAAGGGTAAGAATCACGCTCTTTAACCGGAATGAAACTGTTCTGAGAGATTCCCGCGGTTTATTAAAGCCCGGAGACAAACTGGAACCGGACTTGGGAGTTCCGGCGGACGGACGCGTCTGGCAAGGGGAAAAGTTCTTTCTTATAAAGAAGGAAAACATGAAAGAATGGAATATCCTGTACGATCTTTTCCAGGGACCCGGCGACGCAGACCTGACAGGAATCCGTCTGATCCGGGAAAGCGAAGCCGCTCTCCCGGAGGGATTCAACTCTTATCTTTTTTTTCTAAAATTTCTCGGCGCGGCGGCGTTTCTGGCTTTCGGCATGGCAACTTTCAGGGGAATTCGGAGACAATGGAAGGAGAGCATGGCCTTTCCAGGGGAAAATATCCAGGGAGAGAATCCCGTGATGAACACCTTCCAGGGGTTGATCCAGGAATTAAAACAGAAAGAATCCGAGCTTGAGAAATTAAAAAGCCTCGCGGAAACAAGAGCCGTCAGAAGCGAAAATTTTCAGGAAACAATCCTGAGAAGTATTCATAGCGGCGTCCTCACTTTTGATAAAAACAAGATGATTACTTCCTATAACGATTCCGCGGAAAAGGTTTTTGGAATTTCACGAGCTTCAGCCGTGGGAAAGTCGTGCGGGGCTGTTTTCGGCGAGGAGAGCATGATTCTGAAACTTCTGGATCGAATTCACAAGGAAGAGAGGCCAGTTTCACGGGCAGAGTTTGAAATGAACCGCGGAAAATCCCAGGAGAGGATATGGATCGGCGTCAGCGCGTCGTTTCTTCTGGATGACCGTTCCGAGTTCATCGGAACGGTTTTTATCTTTAACGACATTACCGAAATCAGGATGCTTCAGGAGCAGGTAGAGCTTCAAAAGCGGCTTTCTGTTCTGGGAGAAATGTCCGCCGGAATCGCGCATGAATTCCGGAATTTCATGGGAACCATCCTGGGATATGCCCGATTAATCGGGAAGAAGAAAGAGGAGGACGCCGCCGTCAAACCGATGGTGGATGCCGTCATTGCCGAGCTCCAGGCCATGGACCATCTGATCCGCCAGTTATTGAGTTTTGGAAAGCAGGCGCCGGTTAATAGAACACGCATCTTATTGCAGCCCTTTTTTGCCAAAATGCTCGCGCAGGCCGTTCCCAATGCTGGGACAACGCCCTCCATACGCCCGGTTCTGGATATTTCTGATGCCACTCTTTCAATCACGTCTGATGAAATCATGATCCGCCAGGCGTTTCTCAATCTTATTCAAAACGCCATTGAGGCCATGCCGATGGGAGGAGCGCTCACTGTCTCGGCGCGTCCTTTTCCAGCTGAAAAGATCAAAGCCGTTTTAATTGAAATAAAGGACACCGGCACCGGGATTTCCAGCGACAACCTTGACAAAATCTTCAATCCGTTTTTCACGCTTAAGGAAAAGGGCACTGGATTGGGACTGGCGATCGTTCATAAAATCATCCTTCAAAATAAAGGCCGGATCCAGGTTGAAAGCCAGCAGGGGAAAGGGACCGTTTTCAGGATTTATCTTCTATCGGAATAAAAATGCTTTGCTTTAAACCCGTTTCCACGCTTCAATTCTCAAACCTTTCAACGGATGCTTGAGCCCTTCATCATCCGGCCATAAAGCACTCTACGCTCACTCCTTCAGGGTTGGAATTGACACAACTCTTTTTTGTGTGTATTCTCTCATAAAATCAAGTCATTACGATTCTGGAGAAAAGATGAATTTATCAGGGAAAAAAGCAGGCGTTTTTATTTTTTTTGGCTTGATGTTGATCTTTTTCTGGATGTTACAGGCCTGTCAGCAAAAAGAGACAACGATAAAAATCGGGGTTGCCGGCCCGATGACCGGGGACCAGAGCAAGATGGGCATTGACGAAAAGAACGGCGCGGACCTTGCCGTTTCGGAATGGAACGAGCGAGGCGGCGTTCTGGGACGGAAAATTGAACTGATCGTCGCGGATGACCAGCATGATCCCAAACAGGCAGTAGCGGTGGCCAACAGGCTCGTGAATTCAGGAGTCGCCGGCGTGATCGGACACTGGAACAGCGGCTCTTCTATCCCGGCCTCCGACGTTTACCACCAGGCCGGGATTCCGATGATTACGCCGGCCTCCACAAACCCCGACCTCACTGAAAGAAAATATGAAAATGTCTTCAGGATTTGCGGGCGGGATGACCAGCAGGGAAAGATCGCGGCCGATTTTGCGCTAAGCCGGAAGAGCTTCCGCAAAGTGGCGATTCTTCATGACAAAACAGCTTATGGCCAGGGGCTGGCACAGGAATTTCAAAAAAACCTGGTGAATAAAATTGAAATAGCCGCATATGAAGGGATTACACAGGGGGAAAAGGACTTCAGGGGAATTCTGACGACCATCAAGGGAAAAGAGCCGGACCTGATCTTTTTCGGAGGAATTTATCCGGAGGCGGCTCAGTTGGTACGGCAGGCCAGGGAACTCGGATTGAAAGCGCCGATGTTGAGCGGCGACGGAACATTTGATCAGACTTTCATTAAAATTGCAGGAGAGGCGGCGGAAGGAACCTTTCTCACCTTTTCTTCAGACCCTTCCCGAAAACCTGAGGTCAAAGGCGTCCTCGACCGTTACCACGGCAAATATGGAGAGCATGGGCCCTATTCCCTTTATGCCTATGACGCTGCCAATGTCCTTTTGGAGGCCATGGCTGAGGCAAAAACTACCGAGCCGGCATCTTTAAACAAGAGTCTTCACCAGATCAGCCTTCAGGGAACTACAGGGCAGATTCAATTTGACCGGAAGGGGGACCTTCTCGTCTCCCCTTATGTGGTCTGGGTGGTTAAAGGGGGCAAATTTGAAGAGGTCTGGAAACCATGACGGATGGACCTGTAGATCATGAAAGGCCTTGATTGCTGATTCAGCAGGTCATTAATGGTTTGATCCTTGGGGCCGTTTACGCGCTGATTGCCCTCGGTTATACCATGGTTTACGGGATCCTTGAGCTGATTAATTTCGCCCATGGCGAAATTTACATGATCGGCGCCTACCTTTCTATTATCTTCCTGGGGTTTTTTACCACAGCCGGACTGACCCAGGACCATCTCGCTATTTCTCTTTTTCTATCCTTTCTTCTTTCCGCCGCCTTCTGCGGCGCCTATGGGTATACCATGGAAAAGGTGGCCTATCGGCCACTCCGAAAAGCGAACAGGCTATCCCCCCTGATCTCGGCCCTCGGAATGTCGATCTTTCTCCAGAATTACGTCATGCTCACCCAGGGATCGACGGATATTGTTTTCCCCCATCTCCTTCCTCCCCTCGAATTTACCGGGGGAGGGGTCACGGTGACGGGCATCCAGCTTTTTATCCTCGCCTCCTCCTTTATCCTGATGGGGGGGCTTTATTTCATTCTCCAGAAATCGCTGATCGGAAAAGCCATGCGGGCCACGGCCCAGGACCGGATCATGTCGGGACTTCTGGGGGTGAATGTCGACCTGATCATATCGCTCACCTTTATATTGGGTTCCGTTCTCGCCGCGGCGGCAGGAACCATGGTTGCCATCTATTATGGAACGGTTAATTTTTCAATCGGATATGTGGCCGGAATCAAGGCCTTTACCGCCGCAGTTCTCGGAGGGATCGGAAGCATTCCCGGCGCCATGGCCGGAGGGCTGATCCTGGGACTGGTGGAAAGCCTGGGCGCCGGGTACATTTCAAGCCAATACAAGGACCTGTTTGCCTTTTTGATTCTGATTCTGGTCCTTTTATTCAAGCCATCGGGTCTTTTGGGGAGTTCCACAAGGGAAAAGGTATGAAACCGCCCAAGGCAGACCATGAAAAGAATCGTTCTGGAAGAGCCTGGCTTGCCCGCGCCGGAATTTCGCTCTGGTTCGGCCTGCTGGCGCTCCCTTTTACCGGATGGAAAGGCTCGCTTCGAATTTCGGCCTCTGTTCTGGCCGGTATCCTCCTGTTTCAATATGGGCTCCCCCGGTTTACGGCCTTGTCCGGAAAACTGAGCCTTTGGACTCATCGGGCGGATCAGCTGGCGCCTGCCAGGCTCAGGCGCCTTTTGAAACTGGCGGGGGCGGCAATTCTTCTCCTCCTCCCGCTCACCCTGAACAATTACCAGATCGACATATTAACGATGGCGGGACTCTATGCGGTCCTGGCGCTTGGCCTGAATATCGTCGTTGGATTCGCTGGACTTCTGGATCTCGGATATGCGGGATTTTACGCAGTGGGCGCCTATACCTGCGCCATCCTCACCGCCCGTTATGCGGTCCCTTTCTGGCTGGCGCTTCCCGCGGGCGGCGCTCTTGCCGCCGCTTTCGGCATGGCCCTGGGAGTGATCACGCTCCGTCTGCGCGGAGATTATCTGGCCATCGTGACGCTCGGGTTCATACAGATCCTGCACCTCATTCTGAATAACTGGGATTCGGTTACAAACGGACCGAGAGGCATCATGCGAATTCCGCATCCGGCCCTTGGAAGTTACCGGCTCGCCCAACCGATCGACTATTATTATCTGATTGCCGCAATTTTTTTTATCACCTGGTTTGTCGTGAGAAAGCTTAACGCCACCCGGATCGGACGGGCCTGGGTCGCGATCCGGGAGGACGAACTGGCTGCCGGAGCCATGGGCCTGAACACCACCCTGCTGAAAGTTTTCGCCTTTGTTCTGGGCGCCTTCTGGGCCGGTATCGGCGGGGGGTTTTTTGCCGGAAAATTCGGTTTTATCTCTCCCGAAAGTTTCACATTTTTTGAATCTGTATTGATCCTCTCTATGGTAGTATTGGGAGGGCTTGGAAGCATTCCGGGCGTGATTCTGGGAGCATTGGCGCTGATCATTCTTCCGGAACTGCTCAGGGGACTTTCGGATTACCGGATGCTGATTTTCGGTCTGGCGATGATTCTCATGATGATCCTCCGCCCCGAAGGATTGATCGGCAGTACAAGGCGAAAGATCGAAACATCATCGGCCAAATAGAAGCAGTTGAAGGGTTTAAAGGTTGAAAAGTTCTGGGGTCAGTGATGAAAGCCCGACCTGTTGATGGGGACCGTTCCCGAGCTCTGAAAAGGAAACTCTTTTTTCATAAGGAGTATTGAAAGGACCGCGTTTCCGGAAAGCTCGTAAGAGGCGTTCTCCTGTCCGAGAAGGAGTTGAACGGACTGCGTCATTCCCGAAAAGGAGGCTGTAAAGGGAAGCACCACTTCGGCGGATCCGTTGGCAGGGAGAGAAACGGCTCCGGCAAGCGTTCCCGTTCCGATTTCAATGCCATTTAATTTTAAATGATAGGAGAGACTCTCGAGGGTGGTGCCCACCGGGTTGGGGTTCTGCACCTTGACCTTGAAACCGAGGGTCATCGAAGTAAACGACATCCCGACCAGGGAGATCTCTTTCAGGTCCAGCTCCGGTTTTACCAGAGCGGGGGCGCATCCTTCGGGAAGAAGCCATAAAACTGGAAGAAACAGTAAAAGAAAGATATGAGATGTTTTCATCCGGGAAAAGATATCAGACCCGGGAAAAGAAGTAAAGATCAGAGACGCGAGATGAAGGGGAAAGCCGACAATGGAGGCTGAATTGCAGGAAATCATGGCTCTAGCAATGGCGGAAAACTGGGAAGAGGCCCGAAAAAAGATCGACGCCCTCCTCTTCGCTCACCCGGAAGA
>DATNMI010000169.1:0-8757 GCA_035602375.1 Nitrospiria bacterium
CCCGCCATGGGCTTTGATGATACTTTCGCAAATGGAGAGGCCCAGGCCCATTCCTTTCTTGCGCTTGGTTGTAAAAAAAGAACGAAAGATCTTGGGCAGATCAGCTTCACTGATGCCGCAGCCGGTGTCGGCGACCGCGACGACCACTTCTTCCAGAAACGGAGAGGAACCGGATTCCATTTGGGAATCTGTTTTTTTCAGGAAAGTCTTTACGGACATTTCCCCTCCTCCCGGCATGGCTTCCAGGGCGTTAAAAAAGAGATTCACCAGCACCTGCATCAGTTGCTGGGAGTCGGCCAGTATGAAAGGAAGATTTTCCTCAATTGAAAACCTGGTCTCAACTTTTGCCTTGTTGAATTGCGAGGCGACAAGGTCAATTCCCTTTTTGATGACATCTTCCACTCTGACCGGGGCGAACTCGCCGGGGTTCGGCCGGCCAAACTCCAGAAATTCACGCATGAATTTCTTCAGACGCCGCGCCTCTTCTTCAATAATCCTCAGGGAGTTGAAGCGGGGGTCGAACGGGTCCACTTCCGTCATTAAGTCCTGCGTAAATCCGAGGATGATTCCCAGAGGATTATTAAATTCATGGGCGATGGAAGCGGCCATTTCTCCGATTGCGACCAGCCTCTCGGAACTGATCAATTGCTGTTCCATTTCCTTTTCCCGGGTCACATCTTTGGCAATTTCGACAACCCACTGGACCCCATCGCTGTTCGAATTGACCGGAAGGGAAAAAAGCTCCTCAAAACAGGGCCCCTGATGGTTCTCCCGGACATCTTTCAGGAGAACATACCCCTGCTGGCCGTTTTCAAAAGATTTCTGGGCGGGGCAAAACGGACAAGGGTCCTTCCGGTCAAAAAAGACCTGATAACATTTGCTTCCGGCTGTAGCGGGATTTGGACAGCGCTCGGTCCGATTCCGGGCAGAGGCGTTCAGATAGAGAACATTAAAATTCTTGTCAATGATTTCAATTGCGTCGGGAAGGCCGTCCAGAACCGATTGAAAGAGCTGCTCTTTTTCTTCAAGCTCTTTTAGCCTATGAAAGGGAAATTCCTGAGAAAGGTTTTGCTTTGAAACCGCCATGACCCCTCCGAAACGGGAAGAAGAAATTTACATGCTACTCCGCTCAGGCGATCAAGTCAAGAGGCTGGATTCCAAGGATTTTCAGAGATTTTAAAAGGAAAACGAGGGAAAGTTTACTGGTCAGGAAGCGATTTTGAGGGTTTCTGTTTTTTCGGACTGGGTGTTAATTTTCTCTACTTTAATTTTAGCGATCCGCCGTTTATCCATATCGACAATGGTATATTTATATTCCCCAAACCGGATAATTTCTCCGCCCCTCGGCATATTCTGCAACTGGGAGAGAAGGAATCCCCCAAGGGTTTCATACTGCGTTGATTCCGGAATCGGAAGTTTGTAATCGGCCTTCAGGTCCCTCACCGAGAGGGAAGCGTCAATCACGAGGGAGCCGTCTTTTAACCGTTCAACCGGCTTGTCTTCGGTATCGTATTCGTCTCTGATCTCTCCCACAATCTCCTCGATCAGGTCTTCCATGGTCACGAGGCCTTCCACGCTCCCATATTCATTGATGACGATCGCCATCTGCATCCGCCTTCTCTGGAGTTCCTTGAGCAGGTGGCTGACCTTCATCGTTTCCGGAACAAAATAGGCCGGATGGAGCATGGCTTTCAGGTCAACACCCTGTTTATTCGCCAGGGATTCGAAAATTTTCTTGTAATTTAATAAGCCGATAATGTCGTTAATACCGTTCCGGTAAACGGGGTAGCGGGAATACTTATGGTGGGCGGCAATTTTCATCAACTCTTCTTCCGATGTATCAATATGAATCGCCTGCATCTTGGGCCTGGGAATCATGACCTCTTTGACCGAAATATCGGCAAATTCAAATACGGAATGAATCAGCTCCTGTTCGGTCTGATTGATAAATCCCTTCTCACGTCCCTCCTTGAGCATCAGTTTGATCTCTTCCTCCGAACCATGCGGCGACACCCCCTGAATGTCCAGCGAAATCTTGAAAATCCTGATCACCAGCCGGGAAGTCTTTGTCAAAACCAGGGCCAGGGGCGAAAAGAGCTTGTAGAGGAGCTCCATCGGTCTCGCCATCCTCAGAGCAATCTGTTCGGGATAGCGGAGCGCCAGCGATTTGGGGATCAGCTCTCCGAGCGTCAAAGTCAGGTAGGAAAGGAGAACCACAACGACCGCCACTGAAAGCCCTTCGCTCAAGTTTTGAACTGCAACCGAAGGGATCATCAGAAAAAGCGGTTTGAGGACTTCGACGGAAACACCCCCTCCGATTGCCGCCGCGGTGGAACTGATCAGGGTCAGCCCGATTTGAACGGAGGCGAGGAAACTCTCCATATCCTGGTGAAACATCCGGATTATCGGGGCATTCTTGTTCCCCTCCTCTTCCAGTTGTCTGATCCGGGGTTTTCGTACGGCAATAATGGCGATTTCAGTGCAGGAAAAAAAACCGCTCACGAGGATTAAAATAAAAATAGCCGATAAATCTAGCCCAAGATGTTCCATAAGAATCGTATTTCTCCAAAGTTACCTTATCAGGATAACACAACCAGGCGTACCTCACAAGTCATCGAAATCCCTTCTCCCTCTCCTAATTTTACCCTAATTTGTCATTAAGCGAAAGCACCGGCGCCCCTCCGATAAAAATATTATAGGGAAGTCCTAGGCAGGGGGCGGCGCAAAGGAATTGACCAGCGGGAGAGCAGGCAGTTTGGATTCCCGATAAAGTCATTCGGGAATGACAAGATAACAAGATAATAGGTTAACTTTTTATTTGACAATAAACCTGAATTTCGGTATATTGTACTTAATCCCGATAGGATTAATAGGATATTAAAAAGGAGCTTCCCATGGATTTAACCGCAATCAACACCCCCACCGCCATTATCGGATTCTCGGTTGGCTTCCTAATTGGACTCACAGGAATCGGGGGAGGCTCTTTGATGACCCCCGTGATGATCCTTTTTCTTGGGATTCGCCCAACGATTGCGGTCGGCACCGACCTTATTTTCGGCGCCATTACCAAAATTTTCGGTTCTTTTATTCATTATAGACAGAAATCGGTCAACGGGCCTGTCGTTGTTCTGCTGGCGCTCGGGAGCGTCCCAGCCAGCCTCATCGGGGTTCAGCTGATCTCCCTGATCAAGAAGAATTATGGAAATCTGGTTGACGCCTTTGTCATGAAGACCCTTGGCGCAACCCTCATCATGGTTGCCGTAATCATGGTACTCCGGGTTTTTTTCCCTTCTAAAGTAATTAGAACGGATGAAACGGTCATTGAAGATTATACGGTCTCCAGAAAGGTTCAGACCGTTCTCCTCGGAGCGGTTGTCGGGTTTCTTGTCGGACTCACCTCTGTCGGAAGCGGGTCATTGATCGTCCCCGTTCTTTTATTTCTCTTTCCCCGCCTTTCTTCCAAAACAATCGTCGGAACCGATGTCTTTCATGCCGCTATCCTGGTATCCGTGGCGGGTCTGGCCCATTTAAGCAGCGGAAACGTTGAAATTCCGCTCGTAATCAGCCTCTTGATCGGATCCTTGCCTGGCGTCTATCTTGGGAGTAAAATGAACATGAAAACCTCCGAGAAGGTTCTCCGCCCGATTCTCGCTTCGATGCTCATGATCACCGGGCTTAAATTAATCTAAAACAACCGCAAAGGAAATCTTTGCCCCATTACGTCGTACTTTTTTTAAATCCTAGAAAAACAAGGAGCGTATCACGTGGATATCCATAACCGAAAAGACGAAATTATAGAAACCGACCTCTTGATTATCGGAGGGGGAACCGCGGGCTGTCTCGCGGCCGTCGAGGCGAAAGAAAAAAACCCCGCCCTTTCCGTGACGATCATGGAGAAAGCCCATATCGACAGGAGCGGATGCCTTGCGGGAGGAATGAATGCCATCAACGCTTACCTCAATCCCGGCGAAACGCCCGAGAGTTTTGTCAAATATGTCCGTTTTGACTCCTGCGGGCTGATCCGGGAAGACCTGGTGCAATCGATGGCGGAACTGTTTGAGTATTCCGTCAAAAAAGTGGAAAAATGGGGCCTTCCGATCCTCTCGGATGAAAAAGGAAACTACCTTCCCAGAGGAAGATGGAACATCAAAATCAATGGAGAGTCGCTCAAACCGATCATCGCCAAGGCCGCAAAACAATCGGGAGCCCGCATCCTCAACTGGGTGGTGGCAACCAATTACCTGCGGAAGGGAAACCGGGTGAGCGGAGCGGTCGGGTTCAGCATCCGCAACGGAAGAATGTATATCGTCAAGGCAAAGACCACGCTGATCGCCACCGGCGGCGCCGCGGGAATCTACAAGCCAAATAACGCCCATGACGCCCAGCACAAGACCTGGTACAGCCCCTTTAATACCGGCGCAGGTTATGCCCTGGGAATCCGGGCCGGGGCCGAAATGACCAGTTTTGAAATGAGATATGTGGCTCTCCGGACCAAGGACGCAATTGCCCCCACAGGGACCATCGCGCTCGGCGTCAACGCCCCCCAGGTCAACGCCAGGGGAGAGAAGTTCATGCAGACCAAGTATGCCCACCTTGGCGGAGAGGGTGCGCCGACGCCGTACAGGGCCTATGCCCCGATCATGGAAATCAAGGAAGGGCGGGGCCCGGTTTACCTCGACACCCGCCATATCAGCGAAAAACAGGCGTCTGACCTTAAGGCAGCTTTTCTCGACATGTATCCTTCCCAGGTCCTTTACTGGACGGCCAACGATATCGAGCCCAACAAGGAACCTGTCGAGGTGCAGACGACCGAACCGTATATCGTCGGCGGCCATTGCCAGGGAGGGTACTGGATTGACGTCAACCGGAGAACAACCCTTGACGGGCTCTACGCGGCGGGCGATGTCGCAGGAGGCGCGCCGTTCAAGTTTGTCAGCGGATGCTGGGCTGAGGCGGTCATTGCGGCGCGCGACGCCGTCAACCAGATACCCTCCATTTCCCACGAAGAGCCTGATGCCGCCTGGATTGAAGCGGAAGCGGAACGAATCTACCGCCCGCTTCTCAATTACCGCAACAGGACCCACCAGAGCGTGGCCCCGTATGATATGGAAGTCCGGCTTCAGAAAATCATGGATGAATATGCCGGCGGAGTCTCCACCTTTTATGAAATGACCGAAGAGAGGCTTCTTTTCGCGAAGAAACAATTGTCTAAAATGCCGTCCCAGTTTGAAAATCTGATGGCCGGAGACCTCCATCAGATGATGAAAGTCCATGAAATCATCGACCGTGTGGATGTTGCGAGAGTCCTGGTGGAACATCTTCTCTACCGGAAAGAAACCCGGTGGCCCGCCTATCAGACCCGCGTCGATTATCCGGAAAGAGATGACGACAACTGGCTGAAATTTGTCAATTCCCGTCAAAATCCGGAAACCGGAGAGATTGAGATGGTCACCCGTCCTTACGAACAGCTTGTGCCGGGGGACAGGTATAAACCGAGATAAGATATGTTGAACGGTTGAAGGGTTGGGATTGAATCAGGACAATCCTTCCCGGTTAAACAATAAGACAACGCAACGATTAAACGAATTTATCTTTTGCAAGGAGTACTCAATGCCCGTATTCGTCAATCCAAATGTCTGTAACGGCTGTCACGGCGCCACCCAGCCCCCCTGTATCCGGATGTGCCCCGGCGATCTGATCGTTAAAGATCCGTTGACCGATAAGGCCTACCTCAAATACCCTGAAGACTGCTGGGACTGCCTCCCTTGCGTTAAGTCCTGCCCGGAGGAGGCCATTGATTTCTACCTCTCCTACCAGATGGGCTTCCGAAACGCGACGCTGAAACCTCATATTACCAAGACGCGGGACCATATCGTTTGGGAAAGCGTCGACACCCATGGCAAGAAAGAGATTTTCACCATACGAACCAAGATTCTCGATGTTGAAATTGATGAAAAGGTGGAAGGGTCCCTTCCCGCTGATTTTTCCATCTGACAGGGTTTACCCGCTTTGAGCTTCGGGCTTCGAGCTTGAAAAACAAGGAGAAAATAATGACACCGCCAAATTCCCTGGAATTAACGAAACCGGCTTCCCGGAGCCTTCCGGGCGAGATTGAAAAAGAAATTGAGGCATTCGAAGCGCAGGTCGAAAAAGTCAGGCAGGGGAAAATCACCCTCGACCAGTTCCGGCCCTTCCGTCTTCAATATGGCGTTTACGGCCAGAGACAACCGAATGTCCAGATGTTCCGGATCAAAATCCCTTATGGAGGCATCTCCGCCGATCAGCTCGATCGGGTAGCCGACGTTGCCGATACTTATTCCGACGGCGTCCTTCATGCAACCACCCGGCAGGACATTCAGCTCCATTGGATATCACTTTACAAGTGCGGCGAAATCATGAGGAAGATCTGCGAAGCGGGCCTGACGACGCGGGAAGCCTGCGGAAACACCGTCCGGAACGTCACGGGATGTCCCAGGGCGGGGGTCTGCCACACGGAACTCTTTGACATTACCCCCTACGCGGCGGCGGTCTCCCGATATCTTCTCAGAAATCCGGTCTGCCAGAGTATGCCGAGAAAGTTTAAAATCAGTTTTTCGGGGTGTCCTTCAGACTGCGCCCTTCCGGGAATCCATGACCTCGGAATGGTCGCGGCGGTCAAGAAGCTGGAGGATGGCCGGGAAGAGCGCGGGTTTCAGGTCTTCGCCGGCGGCGGCCTCGGCGCCATGCCGAGAATCGCCCATCTGCTGGAAACCTTTATTCCTACGACCGAATTGACCCGGGTTTGCGAAGCGGTCATCAAGGTGTTTGACCGGTTTGGAAACAGAAAAAACAGAAACCGGGCGCGGCTGAAATTTGTAATTGATAAACTCGGAATGAACCAGTTCAACAAGCTTTATCGGGAGGAGTTTGAAAAGCTGAGGGCGAATGCCGAAGCGGCGCTTCAACTCCCCGTCGTTCAGGAAGGACAAATTCAGCTTCATTCAGGGAACGGAGAAAAGTCTCCGCTCCCCGTTCATGACGCGGGAAACGGCAAACTTCCGGCCTCCTACGCGGAATGGCTTAAGACAAACGTCGAAGATCAGAAACAGGAGGGTTTTGCGCTTGTGCAAATCCGGTTGCGCCTGGGGGATATCCATGCCGAGAAGGCAAAACAGGTGGCTGAAATTGCCAGAACATTTGCCGGCGGATTTCTCCGGATCACGATTAACCAGAACTTTATTCTCCGCTGGGTGAAAAAAGAGAGCCTTCCGGCCCTTTATGAGGCCTTAAAGAAGGCAGGCCTCGAAGAGGCTGGTGCGGAAACCCTTCGGGATATTGTCTCCTGCCCCGGCGCCGACACCTGTGGAATCGCGATTACCTCCTCCAAGCAGATGGCCCTTGCGCTCTCCCGCCAGTTTGAGAAAGCTGAGTTCTTGAAACCGGAATATGACGGGCTACGGATTAAAATCAGCGGATGCCAGAATTCATGCAGTCAGCACCATATTTCTCCGATCGGTCTGCATGGGGTGAGCAAAACCATCGGGGGAAAGACGGCCCCCTTCTACGAACTTCACCTCGGCGGACGGACCGATGAAAAAGGAACCACCATGGGGAAGGTAATCGGGAAAGTTCCGGCCAGAAATGTGCCCGACGTCGTCAAGAAGGTCCTGTCCCTCTACACCGATCAACGCCAGGAAGGGGAAACCTTCCCGGCTTTTACCGACCGGATCGGAAAAAAGAAATTCTCCGAGGAGATTTCAGACCTTCTCAAACTCCCTTCTTTTGAGGAGACCCCCTCCTATTATTATGACTGGGGAGGCCATCGGGAATTTGAAGTCCTTGATCTCGGTCCCGGAGAGTGCGCAGGCGGGGCCGAAACCATGGTCAAAGAGGGATTTGAAGAAGCCGACTCCGAGCTCTCCATGGCAAGAGAGTCGGTAGAAAAGAATCAGGGGGCTTTCGCCCTCTCCAAAGCCCACCGGGCGGTGCAGGCCGGAATCAGGGCGATGCTGGTGTTAAAAGGGGTGGAGCCTGCCAACGATACCGATGCATTGACCGCTTTTGAAGAACACTATCTTCATACGCCATCTTTCCATGAAAAGTTCCCGGATTTCAAGTCTTTCGCCGAAAAACTGGAGCGGGGCGGACATCCGGCCGCGGAAGAGGTCAAGACCGATATTCAAAAAGCCGGCGCTTTCCTCGAAGAGTGCCGAATTCTTTTTGCCCTCTCGGACACAAACGACAAGGCGGCCCCTTCCGGGAATGGAAAGAGTCCCGCTGTGGAAGCCAAACCCGAAGAAAAGAAGACTGAACCGGCGCATCCGGAACCGTTTGTTCCAACTGCGAAAATGGATTTAAGAGGCGTCAAATGCCCCATTAATTTCGTCCGAACAAAACTGAAACTTGAAATGATGGAATCAGGAGAAACGCTGGAAGTCCTGCTCGACGAAGGAGAGCCTGCCGCGAATGTTCCCCGCTCCGTCAAAGATGAGGGCCATCAGGTTCTCGATCTGGCGCAGGTGGAACACTATTTTAAATTAATGATTAAAAAAGCCTGAAATCAATGACGTTTCAGGATCTGATCGCCAAAATCGGAAAGGGACAAAAAGGCTCCCGGGACCTGACGCCGGAAGAGGCCGCGTTTGCGGCTGAAGCCCTCTTGTCGGGCAAGGCAACGCCGCTTCAGTCCGGGGCTTTTCTGGTGGCATTAAGAATCAAGGAAGAGACCGTAGGCGAGCTTGTCGCGTTTACGGAAACCTGCCGGCGCTCCCTGCATCC
>DATNMI010000174.1:0-12510 GCA_035602375.1 Nitrospiria bacterium
CCCGCCATGCCGAGTATCCGGTTTTTTGGAAAACCGCTGATCTTGGAAGCGACGTAAGTCATGGCGTCCAGCGGATTGCTCACTACGATCAGAATCGCCTCCGGAGAAACCCGGGCCGCCTCCCGCGTCACCTTGGCCACAATTTCAGCGTTTGTTTTCAGAAGGTCATCCCGGCTCATTCCCGGCTTTCTCGGCATTCCTGATGTGATGATGACAATGTCAGAGCCGGCCGTGTCCGAATACTGGTTTGTACCGCGAATAGGGGTATTAAACCGGTAGACGGGACTGGATTCAAGAATGTCGAGCGCCTTCCCCTGGGGAAGATCGGGGACAACATCAAGAAGAACCAGATCACCCATCTCTTTTTCGGCCAGTTTCTGGGTGGTTGTAGCCCCTACGTTACCGGCGCCAATAATCGTAATTTTGGTTCTTCTTTTCATAAAGAAACTCTGCTCCCTGAGCTCTGAATCAAAACACTTTGAAATCTATATCAAAATACAATATTACCCTCATCTTTGTCAATTTGAAGAACCCCGGCCCAAATACTAGAGATAGAAGCTGATTCTCCCTTCCGGGCTCCCCTCCCTTTGGCCGGTTAGCAATCGCCGGCACAAAGTGGGAGGGGATGAAGGGGAGGGGGGAAACAGTGGCGATCACACACCCTCACCCTAGCCCTCTCCCATCAAGGGAGAGGGAACCATTGAGGGTATTATGCTCACTACCCGGATTGAAGAGGCGTTAAAACAAATTGACCGGAAGCCTAAAAGGCTTCCGGTCAGATCGATGGATTTTGGTTCTTTTTAAAAACCTGCTCTATTCTGGATGGATTTATTGAAGGGGCGAAGGCTCGGCAAATGGATCCCCCAAATTGATCGCTTCCGTATTATTGAGAATGATGGCCGTCGCGGTATTCTGGCGGACAGTGATCACCTCAATATCCGCGATTACCTTTTCCGGGAAACGATTGCTTGAACCCGCCTGCCGAAATTTAGGCGCGATATGGGACCCTTCCTTAAAAACCACAAAGTGATGGCCGGGTCGCATCCCCTGCCGGCTTCCTTTGTCGATATAAATGATATCTTTTTGCCCCAGAAACTCTTTCGGTTCCTTGGCCGCGATGATCAGCCCCCTCATTTTATTGGGAAAAGAAGATTGATCGACGACAAGACTTTCCGGATCGGGCGGTTGATAGAGCGCTGCGAGATCCCCCACTTTGATATGATCATACGTTTTAATGATCCGGGCAGAATGGGTCAGCCGCCCGGCGCCGGGCATCGGCTCCGATTCAACTTCAGCGACGCCCAGAATTCTGACGACGTTGCCGAAGAGCTTATGCGTGGAGGGATGATGGATCGCCCTTCCCATACTGTAAATCGTCAACTGCTGTCCCGGTCGGAATTTTTTCCCGGCTTTGTCCTGGGCAAGAATATAGACCAGGTCGCCATCGGCCAACAGAGAATGGTCAAACTCGCTTCCGATGATCTCGGCCTCTTTTTTCAGATCAGTGTCGCCGTCTTTGACAATGTATCCACTGGCAAAAAATTCGGATAATGACAGTGGCAGCGAGGGAGCGGCCTTGGCGGCTTCCTCCACCGGCCCTTCGGATCGAACCGGTTCCTTCTCCTCCTGAGCCGTTTCCTTTTCCACCGGAACGCCTGTTTCAGGCTCTATGGCTGGAAGAGATCCTTCCTGCTGAGCCTGGGGCGTCTCCGTGGAAGACTCTTTTTCATGAGCGGCCGTTACGGTCTCCGATACTTCAGTCTCCTTTTCTTCGACCTCTTTCAAAAACTGTTCGGAAGGGAGGAATATTTTCTGCCCGGGATAGATCTTGTCGGGATGGGGAATTTGTTCGTTTTTACCCCAGAGTTTCGGCCAGAGAAAAGGATCCGTATAGTGCGCGCTTGAAATGCTCCAGAGGGTGTCGCCCCGCTGGACGATATAATATTTCCCCGGCGCTTCAGACGCGGACGTTTTTCCCGAAACGACTTCCGCTGCGTTATTTTTGCCTTCACTCTCCGCGGAAATAGCGGAAAAAGGGAAAGAAAACAGGTAAAGAATGAATAAGAGCCCGGCTCCCAAGCAATCCAGCGTTTTCCGGTTCTGCATTTTTGATTTCCTCCTGGCTTCAATCTTCAAAGATAACATAGGGTTATCTTTTGTCAAGCTTCAGAATTCGTCCTTTGACCGCTTCAGGCCGATTTGATCGTGACGGTCATTTCAACGCGGTCGTTTGGATTATCCCTGCCGTCGCGTGGAAGATTGACGATTTGGTCGACCACATCCATCCCTTCCACCACGTTTCCGAAGGCGGTATATTGGCGGTCAAGGAAAAGAGAATCGGCAACACAGATGAAGAACTGCGATCCCGCGCTATCCGGATTGGCCGAGCGGGCCATCGAAACAATCCCCCGCCGGTGGTTCCTGGCATTAAATTCCGCTTTAACCGAATGTCCGGGCCCTCCCATGCCATGGGTCTGCCGGTTATCTTTATGCTCTTTGGTGTTCGGATCTCCCCCCTGAATCATAAAACCGGGGATCACCCTGTGAAAAGTGGTCTCGTCATAAAACTTGTTCTGAGCCAAGGTGATGAAATTGTCGACATGACGGGGGGCGACATCCGTGAAAAATTCTATCCTGATTTCTCCAAATTTTGTTTTAATGACCGCGGTGTTCTTATCCTGAGACGCCATTTTCTTCCTTTCACCAGGTTTGAGGGTAAACTGCCTGCCTTTTGCGGAACCGGTTCAGGCATGAGCCTCCCCCGCTTCCTTGACTTCAGAACGACGTTTTTTTTCAACCAGCCGGATGCCCAAGATTCCCAGTTCATAGAGGATTAAAAGGGGTATCATCATGATGAGCATGTTAAAAACATCCGGGGTCGGCGTCAGGATGGCCGCGACGATGGAATTAACCACGACCGCGTATTTCCTGTTCCTGGAAAGCCAGGCGGCGGTGACAATCCCCGCCCGTCCCAGAACAACCAACCCCACAGGGGTCATGAAAATAAGACCAAAACCAAAAAGAAATTTCAAGGTAAAATCGACATAATTTGAAAAGATGATCTGGGGCCTGATTCCCATCTCCACGCCTATTTTAACGAGATAAGTCAACGCAAACGGGAGGGCGAAAAAATAACAGAAGAGAACCCCCAGATAGAAGAAAAAAGTGCCCCCCATGATAAACGGGACCGCCATTTTCTTTTCACCTCTTTTCAAGGCCGGCTCGATGAATTTCCAGACCTGGTAGAGGATATAAGGGATTGCCGGAAAGAGGCTCGCGAAAAACGCGGTTTTAATCCCCACCCAGAGGGCTTCCGCCGGAGAATTAAAATAAAGGTCGGCAGGAAGCCTGCTTTTTAAAATCCCGATCAAAGGGTTGATTTCCACCATTGCCGCCACGAACAAAAGGGCAATCACCGCCAGAACCTTTATCAGCCGCGACCTTAGTTCGGTCAAATGACCCGACAGGGTCATATCAATCTCTTGGGGCCTTCTTTTCTTCCACCTGTCCAGCATTTTCTCCAGCCTGGTTTCGGGATTTCTCCCCGGAAGCCTTCTCGCTCCCTTTGGCGATTTCTGAAAAGACGGTTCTCTCCACTTCCTCTTTCGTTCGGGTCAGGCTGAGCCATCCCTTTCCCAGCCACCGGGAAGCTTCAAGGGCTTTTTCAGGCCCCAGCACGAGAAAGGCGATAATCAGAATCATAAGCAGTTCTGGAACACCGATGCCAAACATCCGCCCGGACCTCTTAACTTCTCTTGTTCTGGATAACGGTTACTGCTGTTTCTTCCTGTATTCCCGGACCATCGCGGCCAGGCTGTCCTTGAGCGCTAGCTTTTCCTTATGAAGTTTTCGGATTTCGGCCTCCTCCGAAGGGAGAATCGTCTTTCTTTTCTGAAGGTCCTCCAGCTTTACGGAAAGTTTTTCATGCGTTATCTCGACATCCCGGAATTTCCTGCTTTCTTTCCTTAATTGAACAAGAACAGTTTCTTCGGATACCTGGCCAGGCATAAGACCCTCCATATTTACCCGTTCAAAGCCCGCATTAAAATCAGGGCGTTTTCACGGGGTTCTGAGTAATAATCCTTCCGGACTGCAATCTCCACAAATCCGGCTTTTTGGTAGAGGGCCCGGGCGGACTTATTCCCTTCCCGCACTTCAAGCAGTATTTTCCGCGCCCCTTTGTCTCTGCTTTTTTGAATTATCCAGTCCAGCATTTTTTCTCCCCACCCCCCGCGCCGGCGCGGGAGTGATACCGCAAAGTCAAGAATGTGGCACTCTTCAAACATAAACCAGAGGCAACAATAACCTGCAATTTCAGCCCCTGTCCGGAGAACAACCGGTTCCGAAAATGGATTCCCTCGCATTTCATTCTCAAACATCTGGCGGGTCCAGGGTTGGGTAAAGGAGTTTTTTTCTATCTCCAGGACAGAGTCCAGATCGGCCGGATTCATCCGGTCAAAGGAATAATCCATCTTTCCGCGCTTTTCCTGCCGGAAAGTCCGGCAAAAGGACCTCCGGATTTCTCTCTTCCCTCCCCTCCTCCAGACTCGTCAGGGCCGACAACGCCACAGAAACCGCTGACGGATGCCTCAGGGGAGGAAAAACCGAAGGAAAATTCCCTAAAAGATAGACCGGCCCCTTCAGTTCTTCCATCATTTTCTGGACGGTGATGATCTCCGGTGTCTCCATCCTTTCAATTTTTTCAGGGGAGAGGCGGCGGTAAAGCGCAGTATAGACCTCTCCCCGCCTCGCGGGAATGGCCGGCCGGATCAGGCCGGTATCCAGTGGAAGCCGGGAGGCAAAAGCGTCCAGCGTCGGCACCCCCAGAACAGGTTTCGAGCGGCCGGTTGAAAGCCCGCGGACCGTCGCCAGACCGACCCTAAGGCCGGTAAAAGACCCCGGACCGGTTGAAACGGCATAGAAGTCTACCGCGGAGAGGGGAACCCGGCTCTGTTGTAAAAGGCCGTCAATCATTTTTAACAGGATATGGGAATAATGAGCCTCCTGAACAATCGTCCACTCACCCAGAATATTTTTTCCCCGGATCAGGGCCACGCTGGCCGCCGACGTCGACGTCTCCACCGCCAGAATCGTCTTCTCGTTCTCCTGCCTGATATTCATTTCAGCTTCCAACGCCAAAAAAACGCTCCTCGAAGCGGGGCGTCGTATAGGTTTCAATAAAATCGAGAATCAGAACCCCTTCGGGCAATTCCGCTTTTATCCGCCCCGGCCATACGCTCTCTATTCCGCCGCTTCCATACTGTTCATATGAGAGCACGCCGACCGGGGCCTCCCCCGCCCCGGAAGTTTCCCCTGAAAAAATCTCCTCTCTCAGAGGGATCAACTTATCTCCGGACATCGTAACAATTTTGATCAACCGGGGCCTGGCCATTTTTCGATCGATCAGGAAGAACTTTTTTTCTCCGCCATAGTCTTCATACAAAACTTCCTCTCCCGGGGCCGGGAGAGGATTTCCCTTGCGGGGAATTTCCCGCACAATTTTCAGCCAATGTCGCCACCGTTCCTCGTCATCGTCGCGGCTTTTCTCATCTAATCGTCCCCGCCGGGTTCCTTCGCCTTTTAAAGAGATTCGATACCGGTCTCCCGAGAGAACCAGATCAAGAAGGGAGGCCCCCGCCGGATCAAACCCCTGAAGCCTGACATTTCCCTCTTTCTGACAGGAGAGGATGCCGTTGAACCGAAATCTCTCCCCGAAGCCGGGAGAAAACGAAACAGCCGCCAGGGCTTTCATCCCCTGATTCTGCCGATCCCGTTCCATCAGAAGTGAAAGAATCTCCTGCGAAGGACTTGCGGCCTCCTGGTAAGGGACCTTCAGAAAGGGCCGGCAACCGGTCAGCAGAAGCAACGGGATCAGCACGATCCGGATCCAGAAATGACTCACGCTCCTCAAGGAGAAAGAACCCTGATCAGCTCCTCGATGTTTTTAACCGGAACCAGGTCGAGATTTCCCTTCCCGGAAAGAAATTCCAGGTTGCGGGCCGGAATAATCGCCTTTTTAAACCCGAGTTTTTCCGCCTCTTTCAATCGCGTCGCGATGTCCGCTACGGCCCGGACCTCTCCGGCAAGTCCCACCTCGCCCGTAATCAAAGTTCCGGCGCCGACGGGGACCTCTCTTAAACTCGATATCACCGCGGCAAGCAGGCCCAGATCAACGGACGGCTCGTGGAGGCGGATGCCTCCCACCACATTGACGAAAACATCCTGGTCGTTAAAATGAAATCCTCCTCTTTTCTCCAGGATGGCCAGAAGAAGGGAGAGCCGGTTGGAATCGACGCCCTGCGCCACGCGCCTCGGCATTCCCAGATATCCCGGAGTTGCCAGCGCCTGGAGTTCTACCAGGAGCGGACGGGTGCCTTCCAGACTGGAGACAACGACAGAGCCGGGGACATTTTCAGGACGTTCGGAAAGAAAGAGCTCGGAAGGGTTCCTGATTTCCACCAGCCCCTCCTCCTTCATTTCAAAAAGGCCGATCTCCCGTGTGGAGCCGAAACGGTTCTTGACGCCCCGCAATATCCGGTACGGATAACCTTTTTCACCTTCAAAATAAAGAACGGTATCTACGATATGTTCCAGAACCCTGGGGCCGGCGATTGCCCCTTCCTTGGTGACATGGCCTACCAGAAACGAGGAGACCCCGTTCTTTTTCGAGAAGACCATCGTTTGGACGGCGACCTCTTTGACCTGGCTGACGCTCCCGGGTGGAGAACTCAATTCCGGTACCGATAGGGTCTGAACGGAGTCGAGAATCAGGAAGGTTGGATTTATTTTCCGGACCGCCTGAAAGACATTCTCAAGCGAGGTCTCGGAGAGGAGAAACAGGCTGTCGGAAGCAAGCCCCAGCCGCTCCCCCCTTAATTTAATCTGGGGAAGGGACTCCTCTCCTGAAACATAAAGCACTTTTCCCCCTGAGGCAAGCTTTCCGGAAATCATTAAAAGAAGCGTCGATTTTCCGATCCCGGGATCTCCGCCGATCAGCGTGACCGATCCCCTGACAATTCCCCCGCCCAGGACCCGGTCAAACTCCTCAATTCCCGTCAGGCGCCTGTCCTGGCCTGTGTCCTTGATCTGGGAAAAAGGGAGCGCCTCAACGGCGGAGGAGGTGGGCCGGTCGGTCCATCCGGGTTCTCTCCCTTCCGGTTCCTCAACCATGCTGTTCCACGTTCCGCATTCGGGACACCGGCCCATCCATTTGGGAGACTGGGACCCGCACTGCTGGCAATTAAAAAGAGATTTTATTTTGCTCAAGTACAACTCTCGTTAAAGATAGGAAAACTCTTTCAGGAGTTTCATTAAAACAGGGGCCTGCTTTTCCGCCGCCGCTTTCCCCCGTTTCAGCATCAGCCCTCCCTTTCGGAGGTCAATCAGCGAAACGCCGGAGGCGTCGACGTTAATTATAATGTCCGCGAATTTCTTCTCAATCGCCGCGTTCTTTTTGGCGAAAAGGGAGACGGTATGCACACCGATCTGAAAGAGGTTGTTGAGCTTGGAATTTTCCCTGGCCCGGTCATTCACATCCACCGCGATCGTAATCGTCGCGCCAAGATTTTCCACCAACGCCAGAACGGGAAGATTGCTCGCGATTCCTCCGTCAACCAGGATTCTTCCGCTGTGGCTGGCCGGGGAAAAAATCACCGGCAGACTACAGCTCGCGGCCACCGCCTCCGGAACCGACCCCTGGGTGATCACCACCTTTTCTCCGGTCCGGAGATCGGCCGCCACCGCGGCAAAAGGAATTCTCAAATCCTTGAAATCGAGATGGCCGATATACCGGGTAATGGTCCTGAGAAGATTTTTATGCGAAATCAGTCCCTGCCGGGAAAATACCGGCTTGAACATCTCTCTCCAGCTGAGGCGCAGGGCCATTTCCTGGATCTTGTGTACATTAAGGCCCGCCGCATAGAGCGCGCCGACAAAAGCGCCGCCGCTTGTTCCGGCGATCGCGTCAATGACGACCCCTTCCTTCTCCAGCTCCTCCAGAACGCTGATATGGGCTATGCACCGCGCGGCACCGCCGCTTAAAGCAATTCCGATTCTCGGTTTTTTTATCGTCATGAACGTTCATTCAACCGGTTTTTCAAGAAGGACGATCTCTTCCCCTTCGGGTCCGCCGACCATGGCGGCTCTTTCACCCGCTACCGGCTCATACGGATCCTTGATGACGCGAACGCCGGCCTCTCTCAGAAGAGAAACGGTCCGGTCCAGATCGGGGACCAGGAAACCGAGGGAAAGCGGACCGACCCCGGCCTCGTTCCAGCGGGATGAAAGGGCCTGCCCCGGTTTTCCGCCGTAAAGCTCTAAACGTCCGTTCCCGGCCTTCAGCCAGACGATTTTCCTTCCCTTCGGGCTTACTTCTGATTTTATAACCGGCAAACCGAGAAGATCTCTGTAGAAATAAAGCGCCCGATCGAGGTTCGCAGTCTGAACAGCGACATGATGAAGCGTGAAATTCAAGCGTTTATATTTTTCTTTTTTGAAGTTCTTCGTTTAGAAACTTCTTGTACTGAACATCCCACTCCGGGCTCCCCTCGACCGGAGGGCGGCTGAAGGAACTTAATTTAATCCGGACTTTTTGATCAATGTCTTCAAGGATTTTCAGCTCCGAACCAATCACTTTCCGGATTTCCCGAAGGACCTTTTCCTCCGTTTCAAGAAGCGAAGCCATTCTTTTCTCTATCAAACTATCCAGAACCAGATGGGTCAGGACAGATATCCGATCGTCGCTTAAAATCATTGTAAAACCAGTTTAGACCAATC
Organism: Nitrospiria bacterium; assembly: GCA_035602375.1. Lineage (GTDB taxonomy): Bacteria > Nitrospirota > Nitrospiria > JACQBW01 > JACQBW01 > DATNMI01. The sequence goes on from DATNMI010000174.1 coordinate 8,776, forward strand.
CGGATATCAAGTCAATTCCATTAAAAATCAAAAGGTTTGACAATAAAATGAATTATCGATAGGATAATTTTTACATGGAAAACAGCTCTCAAGAGGCTCTGAAAACGCCCTTCCCCCGGAGGGGGCTCTTTCTAAAATTCATCATTCTTATCAACAGAAAATCCGCGCCGAAAGATCTGTTCAAAGGAGCTTTGATTCTCATCCTCACCGCCGCATCGGGCTCGTTCTGCGCGGCGCCGCTCCAGGACCAGAAAGGATACCAGGCGCTTGAGAGCGGCCGAACCGCGGAATCGGTCGCTTATTTCAAGGAACATCTTCAACGATATCCGTCCGACAGCAAGGCGCGCAATAATCTGGCTGTGGCCTATATGCGGCTGGGCCAGGATGACAACGCGCTCGGCGAACTTCAAAAAGTCATCGCGCAGACGCCCGATGACGCGGCTGCCCATTACAACCTCGCCCTCGTTTACAATTTCAAGGGACTGATCGATCAGGAAATCGAGGAATACCGGAAAACCGTTTCCCTTTCGCCTTCCCATTACGGAGCCCATCTGAATCTGGGTCACGCCCTGGCTGAAAAGGGCCGAAAACCGGAAGCCGTCGAACAATATCTCTGGGTCCTCGGAAAAACTCCCGACAACCCGAAGGTTCTATACAACCTAGGTCTCCTTTACAGGGATTTGAAGGAAAAAGACCAGGCCATTCTCATGCTGAAGAAATATCTGGAAACTGATCCGGGCGGGAAATATGCCCTGCGGGCAAAGAAAATCCTGTCTGAACTGGCCGGAGCCGGAAAACCGGCGCCGGCTTTACCCAAAAAATAAAACTTTAGATATCAAAAGGATTTTCGAAATGAAGAAAACCTGGACGATCATCGCGTTTATCTTTTTTACAATCCTCTGTTCCGGCGCGCTTCCAGCAGTCTCTGTAAGGGCTGGAACATGGGATATTCAACCCGGCTTTGAATTGCGGTACACCGATAATGCCATATACATCTATGACCTGGCCACCCAGCAGACCAGCCATGATTCCGATCTGATCTTTGAGCCCTATGTCACAGGCAGGATTCGGTTGGGAGATGGCGCCACCAAAACGAAACTCTCCGCCTACATCGCCTCGGATTTTTATTCAACCTATTCCCCCTTGAACAACCAGACCTATTCCCTCCTCCTCGAACAGGGCATTTCCGCCGGAACGGCCTTAAGCTTCCGAGTCCATCTGAATCCGTATCTTTTTGTAGGCGAAGAGGAGATCAACAGCGCCCAGAATACGCCTCTGATTGACACCAACCAGTCTTACCGGCTTGAAACCTATACCGTCGGACTGGATAAAGATATCTACGAAAAAGGACATCTCTATTTTTTCGCGAAACTCGGAGTCCGGGACTTTAACCCTGTCATGGCCTACCGGAGCGGCACTTACAGGACCCTCGGCGCGGAACTCAGTTTCAAACCGGCAAACAGGAGGACCTTTCTGGTCGGCCTGGCAGGAGAGACCTTCGACGCGGAAAAAGGGATACGAACTGTGACGACCCTGACCCCTTCTACATTCATGGATGACGCGGGATATATCTCCTATGGTTTGACTTTCCTTTGGGTAGAGCGTTTTTCGGAAGAAAACCGCCTGCGGAGCCGATACCAGATCAACCTCAAGGATTTTACCGCAATTGCTCCGGAACCGCTTCATGAGGGGAGGGTCGACTACTTCAATGATCTCTCTTTTACCTTCACTCACAAGCTGAACGGAACGTGGGCCTGGAAAACAGGGTTAGAGCTGACAGACAGGCTGACCAATAAGGACTACGCCTATTACGTTGAAAAAATTATTTCGACGGGGATTGAGGGGTATTTCAATTGAACCGGAAAAACAATCGGCCTCCCCTGATCGGGGTTACGTCCGATTTTAACGCAAAACGCCCGGACGTCGGAGGGACAGAACCAACCTGTTTTGTCAGAAGCCGGTATTTCGACGCAATTTACGCCCATGGGGGCATCCCTGTCGCGCTTGGCCTGACCGGACGGAAAGGAATGATAGCGCCGCTCCTCTCGCGCCTGGACGGCGTCCTCTTTACCGGAAGCGGTCCGGACCTTTCCCCTTCCCTTTATGGCGAAAAGAAAAAATACGCTTTCGCTGAGATCGCCCCGCTCCGCGTTTCATTCGAGATGCTCCTCTTTAAGGCGGCGCTGGCGCAGGAGATGCCGATTCTTGGAATCTGCGGAGGGACCCAGCTCATCAACGTCGCCTCGAAGGGCTCTCTCCTGCAGGATATCTCCTGCCAGGTCGACACCGCCATCTCCCACCGGCAGAAGGAGAAGTCTGGGAAAATGTCCCACTCCGTCCGGCTTGTTCCGGGAACCCGCCTGTATGAGATTATCGGCAAAAAGGTGTTCAAGATAAATTCGCACCACCATCAGGCGGTGAAAAAGACGGGCCGGGGAATCGAGATCAACGCTGTCTCCCCCGACGGGGTCATTGAGGGCATTGAAATTCCGGGTCAGAATTTCGCGATCGGGGTTCAGTGGCACCCGGAAATTATTTTTCAGAAAGACCCGATTTCGAGGAAACTGTTCAGAGCGTTTATAGAAGCAGCAAGGAAAGCAAGGGTGTAGGGGCTAGGGTACAGGGGATAGTGTCCAGCCTAAACCCTGTCCCCTACACCCTTTCCTCCTAGGGGGTTTTCTCAAGAGGGATGACCCTGACTGGGCCGAAATCGGACAGCGGCCTGTCAAATTCGGCAGATTTCCCGACCACCAGGATCGTCAGGCCATCCGGATGAATATATTTTTTCGCTACCCGGAGAACATCGTCGGCGGTCACCCGCGAAACATTTTCCCGAAACTTCTCCAGAAAGTCCGCCGGCAGTCCCCAATAATCGAGAGAAATCTGCCGGGAAACGATCTGCGACGGATTCGAAAAGGAGAAGATAAAAGAATTCAGGAAAGAATCCTTGGCTTGTTTTAACTCCTCCTGAGAGACCGGTTCTTCCCGGATTTTCCGGATATTCTCCAGCATGGCGGAAAGCGCCTTTCCGGTTTTGCCCGACATGGTCTGGCAGTAGGCGAAAAAAAGCCCCGGGGCACTGTTTCCGGGCACGACTACGGAACCGACTCCGTAAGCCAGGCCTTGTCGGGTACGGACTTCCTTAAACAGCCTGCTGGTAAAGGCCTGGCCTCCCAGAATATCGTCCATGACCGAGAGGGCAAAATAATCGGGATTGTCCTGCTTTACCCCCAGATGTCCGAGCCGGATATAGGCCTGGGATACATCCTTCTCCACAAGATTGACCGACGGCGTAAATGCCGTGACCACGGGCTTGACGGGCGGATATTCCACCTCTTTCTTTTCCCAGGTTCCAAACGCTTTTGTCAGCTTTGCGATCATTTCGCCGGATTTAAAATCTCCCGTTACGCCAAAGATGATGGCGTTGGGATGGAAGAACTTCGCGTGATACTCCTGAATGTCATTCCGGGTGATCTTGTTCACCGATTCAATCGTGCTCTCCCGGACGTAATGACTGTCGGCGCCGTAAATCAGTTTCCCAAACTCTCTTGAAACAATTGCCGGCGGATGATCGTTCTTTCGCCGGATCCCTTCGATCTCCTGTTTTTTCAGAAGATCAAGCTTCTCTTCCGAAAATCCGGGACGCATTAAAATATCGGAAAATAACATGAGGCCCTGATCAAAGTCCTTGGCAAGGACATCAAGGGAGGCACCGCCTGAATCGACCCCGATCCC
>DATNMI010000179.1:0-6556 GCA_035602375.1 Nitrospiria bacterium
TCGATTTGTCCCTGGACCGGCTGGAGATGCGAGCCGATATAGTCCATATGATCCCAGGGGGTCTCATCCTTCATGCTTCCAACCAGGGTCGTCTTCTGTCCGGTGAGATGAAAAAGCCCGCTGTAAAACGGGTTCTCTGAAGACTTGAAAATGCGAGTCCCTTCATCCCCCTTTGGAGCGCCAAATTTTAACGGTTCATCGCCCGCCGCCTGGCCTGCGATCAGCGTGAGGAAAAGAGCCCCCAATATCCATTGAACATTTAAAATATATTTTTGCATGATGATCACCCTCTCAATTGAAACGGTTTCTTTGAACAACTCCTGCGAAACTAATATCTTGCGGACTTTAGGATATCTTCGTGTTTTAAAAGTTCATTGGCGATCATCGAAGCCGCCAATTTGGAACCATTCCCGTTATAATGATCGTAATCATAGATATACTCTTTTTCCTGGGGAACAAGTTTTGCCAGATCAATGACTAGAACATTATTCGCCTTTCCTACTCTTCTGATTGTCTCATTAAAGAGGTCGAACAGTTCTTTAAATCGACCGTATTGTATACCAAAATCGTGTTCAAGTCTCGATGTTCGTTCCAGGACCACTGAATCGGGATTTTCTTTAAACCGGCTGGATTGAGTCATTAACACCGGAACGATCCCGTTAGACTTGCTGATACTAATAAAAGTTTGCAGGTTATTTCTGAATTTTTTAACCAGGTCATCTTTATGGATAATCAGTTTCTTTCCCCTGACATCGGCAAATTCGTCAATTTCTTTCTGTTTAAAGAGAATCGGCTCGATCCGGGAATAGAGATTCGGCACCATCAGATCTTTCACCCCTTTGACAATCCCTCTGACGCCATTCTTGATTTCAGACGATGGGGTTTCCACCACGCTATCGGTTATGACAGGGCTCTTGTAAGGGTTCTTGTTCCAATAATCCCCTTCATAGAGAAGAATCAGGACATCGTTGGTATTCTCCATCATGACCACGATATTCGGCCGTATCGGAACGACTTTATTCAAAAGAATATCCAGAAGGTGAAGCGAATTCTCGCCGCTCACACCGCCGTTATACGAATTTACCGTCCTTCCTTCCTTTTCAAGCAGTCTTCCCACTAAATAAGGGAACCTCTCCAATTCATCGACAAACAGGCATTCCGTTGTCGACCCCCCAAGGAAAACAATATTTAAATCGGGGTTATCATGAACGCGGGAGGGGAAGATCAACCCGTCTTTATCAATCTGAAGTCTGTAGTCTTTATAGACCAGACTATCCGTAATATGCCGGCCGGGGGGATCAACGGGCTTCATCATGCTGACCGTCAGCGGGTCCCGCTCCCTCAGCCGAACATGCCGTTTTATGCTCCTCAGTTTTACTTCACTCGCCGGTTTTGTCCATGCAAGGTATTTCTCAAACCCCAGCACCAGGACGATTAAAATAACCGCCGCAAAGAGCGCCGTGGTTGTTTTAGGGTACTTCATAAACCTATTCTCGGTCATGAATTTCAAGCCTTCTTCTGTAATGTTTTTAAAGAGAGATTTCGGGAACTAAGAGAAGCGCGGCGCTTCAGGGGGTTTAATCGAGCGCATAGGCGCTTGCCCAATCCTCATTTTCCTTCCAAAGAGGCTGGTCTTTTTTCAAAAGAACAAAATTCTCCAATACCAGAACATCCATCTCCGTCCGCATGAAACATTTATAGGCGTCTTCAGGGGCGCAGACGATCGGTTCCCCTCTGACGTTAAAACTGGTATTCACGATCACAGGACATCCTGTGTTTTCGTAAAATCTCCTGATCATGCCATAATATTTAGGGTTATAGCGGCCGTCGACCGTCTGAAGCCTCGCGCTGTAATCCACATGGGTAATGGCCGGAATCTCCGATCTCGGAATATTCAGCTTTTCTATTCCGAATAAATTTTCCTGTTCTTTTGTCATTGAGAGCCGCTTCGATTCTTTCACCGGCGCGACCATCAGCATATAGGGGCTTTCACCCGCGTAATCAAACCAGTCGGAGACGCATTCAAGAAGAACGGCGGGAGCAAAAGGACGGAAAGACTCTCTGTATTTTATCTTGAGATTCATCTTCTTCTGCATATCCCTGTTCCTGGCGTCGCCGATGATCGACCGGGCTCCGAGCGCCCTCGGCCCGAACTCCATTCTTCCCTGAAACCAGCCGATCACGTCACCCGCATCAAGGCTCCTGGCGACTTCATCATAGAGAGGCCCATCTTCCAGTTCCTGATATCGATAACCGCCGGCATTTAGAAACTCCCGAATCTGGTCCTTCGAAAATTGGGGGCCGAGATAGGTTCCAAACTGGCTGTCAGAAGCGCCATCGGCGGTTCTGGGCCGGTCCAGATAATGATGCCAGATCGCGAACGCCGCCCCTAAAGCCCCGCCTGCGTCGCCCGATGCGGGCTGAACCCAGATTTTTTCAAAAGGACCTTCCCGGTAAAGCCTTCCGTTTCCAACGCAATTGAGCGCCACGCCCCCGGCAAGGCAGAGATTTTTCATGCCTGTTTCCTTGTGCACATTCCTGCCGATCCTGAGCATCACCTCTTCCGTCACCTGCTGGATCGATGCGGCCAGGTCCATTTCTCGTTGTGTAATCGCGGATTCTGATTTTCTGGGAGGGCCGCCAAAGAGCCTGTCAAATTTTTCATTCGTCATCGTCAATCCCTGGCAGTAATTGAAGTACTTCATGTTCATCCTGTAGCTTCCGTCATCCTTCAGATCCAGAAGCTCGCTCAGGATTTTCCCGGAATACACCGGTTTTCCGTAAGGAGCAAGGCCCATCAGCTTATATTCGCCGGAATTGACTTTGAACCCTGTATAATAGGTAAAGGCCGAATAGAGAAGTCCGATGGAATGCGGAAATCTGATCTGCTGTTTTAACTCAACATGATTTCCTTTCCCCGTACCCCAGGTTGTGGTCGCCCATTCGCCGACGCCGTCGAAACAGATGACCGCCGACTCCTGAAAAGGACTCGGGAAAAACGCGCTCGCCGCATGCGCCTCATGGTGTTCGGTGAATAACACTTTCCCTTTCCACCCCAATTCCGCCTGAATGTTTTTTCGCAAATGTAATTTTTTTTTCACCCAGACGGGCATCGCCTGGCTATAGCTCTTCCACCCTTCAGGCGCAAAACTCAAATAGGTTTCCAGCAGTCTCTCAAACTTGGTAATCGGCTTCTCATAAAAGACCACATGATCAATTCGACCAATCGGGATTCCCGCCTCCGCAAGGCAATATCCGACGGCATGATGAGGAAATGCGGAGTCATGTTTGATCCGCGTAAACCTCTCCTCCTGTCCCGCGGCGAGGATTTGACCGTCGCGCAATAATACGGCGGCGGAATCATGGTAGTAAGCGCTGATGCCAAGGATATACATGGGACCTTTTTGTTAAAATACGGTATAGATCAGGGGAGAAAAAATGCTGGTTTCAGTAAACAAAAGCACGGCGCCTAAAAGAAGAAAGATGATGATGATAAAGGTCAACCAGAACTTCTTCTTTAATTTCATAAATTCCCATAATTCTTTGATAAGGCCCATTACACCCTTCCTTTAAAATTGTTTTTCATAACGGCTCTTGTCCTTTAAACCCGCGATCTCGTAATATTCCCAATAACTGTTTCCCGTTTTCATCGTTCTCTGCATTGAATCTTTCCCAAATAACCTTTTTATCAAACCTGTTGGAATAAAAATCAGAACAAATAACAAAATCAAAAAGATTCTGGTATTGATTTTTCCCAAAAAAACCGAGAATTTAATCCAACGCTCAAAAAGAGGGTGAAGCGACAAAGGAGAAAAGAGGACGAAACAGAGGAGAGTCGATGCGGCTAGAATAAAAAAGATACTTAATGTGGAGGGAAAATGCCGATAGGCATAAAATGAAATTATCCCCGCAAAAAACCCAAAAGTAATCCTTATATCCCTGACTTTATGCCTGGTTTTAAGTTGAACCTCCATCATATTTAAATGTTATCACAAATTCTAAAAATTGTTAACCGGTTGTGGTGCCGACTTCACTTTCCGTAATCGGCGCCGCGGCGGGCGCCTTATTCTCCCGAACAGAAGCACGGGCTTCCCATTTTTGTTTGATCATTAGGCTCACTTTCCTGAACACGACAAATCCGGTAATCGCCCCGACGTAGTACCAGAATCCTCCAAGTCTTGCGAACATGAAACCAATCATGCCTCCTATTATAATGGAGATCACATCCATAGCCGGAGAAAGAGCTTCAGTGACCTGCAGTCTCCTTTCGGCATTTAACCATGGTTTTTTGATATATTCTTTTCTCGGAGTGATCTGCACAAAGGCAGGCTTTCTGGTATCCGCTAAGACGCCATGATCGCACGCGTCGATACAATTGTAACACTTAATGCACTCATTATTGATGACTTTTCCATCGTAGTGCCATATTTCCCGACTGACATCGATCCCTTGCGGACAGCTTCTGGAACAGGCGCGGCACCCGGTACAATCGGCAACTCTGGTAATCTTGGTCTGAAACGGATTCAAATTCATCAAGGGAGCGAAGATCGTCGCGTAAGGACAAAGTATTCTGCAAAACGCTCCCTGACCGTAAAAGTAAGTAAAAACCACACCAATCACAAAAAGAATAAAAAAGATGCCTGCAGCACCCATAATCACATGGAGAAACGAAAAGTCCATTACAAAATTAAAAGGAGATTTGTCACCGAAATATTTGTCATTATAACCCGGAAGATCGACCATCGGCCGCAACGGCTTCGGGCTGAGATCTAAATGCGCTTTTCCGGAAAAAAGGAGTGTCACCGCAGGATAGATCAGAACGAACAAGGTAATGATCCTTAACGTCCAATACAAAGGTGGATTTAAACTAATATTCAAAAGAACATTTTTATCTCGAATTTTCTTGTATTGCGGAAACTTCATTTTTTTCAAGAACCAGTCCCCAAATTCGATCGCGCCCCGGAGGTGGCAGACCCACCCGCAAAAAAACCTTCCAAAGAAGAAAATAGACGTGAGAATCAGAATCACCATAATGGCCGCGGAATTAATCCGGCCCGCGATCAAAGAAGGGACCCCGACCATTGCCGTCTTGCCCCAAACCGGCCATTTGAACAGATACCAGCCCGACATGTGGAATATCATGTAGATATAGGTCCCACCCAAAAATAACATTCTCAGCCTTTGATGTTTTTTTGCGGGGATTTCGCCAGTCGCCGGTTCGCTCATCGTTCCATTCCTTATTTTATCAACAGGTGCAAAGCAAGTTAGCGTTACATTCTAATTGTATTCATGTAAATATAAACAACGGGAAACAGACCTTACTCTATACTTAAATTGAATGCAATGACTATAGTGGAGAGTGGGAGTAATTTTCAACCCCCTCTGTTGGGGGGGTAACGGATAACACGACGGGTCATCAATAGACATTAGACGACGATGTTGCCCGTCTCCCCTTGATTTTTTATTTACAGTATCACTGGAGTTTATTTCCATTTTGCGGACCATTGATACATTGAAATTGCCCCGGCGGGGAAAAAAAAGCGCCTATCTGGGGATTAGCCCAAAATAAGCGCTTTAGAGTTGATGTCTTAACCCGTTAGACTGTCTTGAATCTGTTACGTCCAAAAATCGCCAGACCCACAAACCCTAAACCAAGTAAAATCAGCGAAGAAGGTTCCGGAACAGCATTTCCATTTCCATTGCCACCTGGAGGATTGACAGTATTATCGGTACCAAATACCAAGTTATCAAATTCACCATATTGGCCACCGTAGACTCGATCGGGACAGCCTCCCGGTAGTCCTCCGGATACAGTAGGGTCACAAGTTAAGCCTGCCCAGTTATTCTGAACAGTAAAACGGACATAACTTATATTTGCCATATTTATTGATAATGTTTCCCATGGCCCGCTCACGGCAGTCCCTGGCACCAATGAAAGGTCATAATACTTTGTGGCCAATAGAGTGTTTGATGAATCAAAAGCTTGTAAGTAGGGGCTTTTAGAAGGAGAGCCCAAATATTCTAATGATTCAATATATTTTGCGTCAATACTTACAGAAGACTGTAATGTGCTGAAGTGAGCCTCAACCGCCCCCTCCTGTGCGGCAAAGGTTGGATCAGAAGAATGTAACGAGACACCATTCACATGAGTCGCATCAAGTAAACCAACGGCATAGGCATTTCCAGTTGAACAAACTACACAATTGAAAGTCACGCCGGCATATTGGTTATTAATATTCGTCCCACTCGCAACATCATCAAAATTAATAAGAGTTGCCGATGCATCCTTTCCCGACATTCCCAACATTGCTACCACCATAACCAAACCTGTTAATATTCTTTTCATCTCACTTTCCCTTCGTTAAAATGTTATTTTATCTAGTTTATAACTGCGTTTTTAAACCGCTTACTCCCTAAAACGGCGAAGCCAGTGAGCCCTGATCCGAGAAGAAGCAACGATGAAGGCTCAGGGACAGCATAGCCTCCTTTATCTGTCTCATCACACAACAGGTTATTGTCAATAGATAAAGCAAACGTCATGCCATTAGGCTATTCC
>DATNMI010000187.1:0-1845 GCA_035602375.1 Nitrospiria bacterium
CCCGCCATAAGTGTTGTTGCTCACTAAATTGACAGCATAACGAAAATTACCGATTGGATTCTGCATATGCCCGGCCAATTGCGCTATTCCCTGGTGATCGGCCATTGCAAAAGGATCAAGAACCACAGGAGAGTATGTGTAGATCAAATAGGGAGAAAGAATTGTGAGAGACCTGTGGATCGAGAAAGGGATGTCTAAATCTCCCTTCCCAATTTTAAAATTAAGCATCGGATTTTCCATGATGTTGTCAATCCGGATCCAGGCAGACTCCAGAGAAAATGTTGCCGCGCCTCCTAAATTTGAAAATTCCCCGGTCGGCACAATCAGGTAAGAGATATCCCGATCGAGAGTTCCCGCGCTCAAAAAATCCATGCCAAAAGACCCAAATCCAGATGTATAAGTATCGTAGTTATTCCCAGCCCCATCAGTTACAGCATTCGTGGATTTCTGGTATTGATATCCTACCGTTGTCCTGAAAGCAATTGGGAAATAGGATTTGTCCTGATTGGTCGGAAGGTCGCTGTCGGAGCCCATCTGGTAGCCGTTGTCCCTGAAATTGACCCCAAAGTCGTTTAATTTGGGGAATGCGGTGTGGCACATCGTGCAGGGGATATCATATTTTCTCGCAAACGCCGGAATGGCCTGCGCTTCGAAAGGGAAAAGAGTAAAATAGCTTACGACACCGACCAACATTGAAAAAATTAAAAGCGAGAGCTTCTTCATTTTTTCTCCTCATTGATTTTTAAAAGGGTGAATTAACCAATTTGATTCCTAAACAAATATTGTAGACTTCGAATCATACTGATTTGAAGTATACCTGCTCTTTTTCGATTGTCAAGGTCCTGTTTTCACTGATAAATTTCTGTACCGACCCCCTGATCGGTAAAGATCTCCAGCAGAATCGCATGGGGAACCCGGCCGTCAATGATATGGGCTTTCCCCACCGACTGATCTAGCGCGGTCAGACAACTTTCAACTTTCGGGAGCATCCCTGACTTGATCACCCCTTTCTTGATCAGCTGATGGACTTCTTTACGGCTCAAGGTTGAACAGAGCGTTCCCTTGGCGTCCAATATACCGGCCACATCGGTCAGAATCAGGAGCTTTTCCGCCTTCAGCGCTCCCGCGATCTCCCCGGCGACCCAGTCGGCATTGATATTATAGGTCGCCCCGTCTTTTCCAACGCCGATCGGCGCGATGACAGGAATAAAATGGCTCTGATCCAGATTATGAATCAGGGTCGGATCGATCTTCTCGACCTCCCCCACAAGCCCTAGATCGACGACATCCTCCCCATTTTTTCCGCCCTTATATTTTCGGGCGGTAATCAGATTCCCGTCTTTTCCGGTCAGGCCGACTGCCCTCCCCCCGTGGCGGCTGATCAGGGAAACAATCTCTTTGTTGATCGTCCCCCCCAGAACCATCTCCACGATGTCCAGCGTCGCGATATCGGTAATCCGGACGCCGTTTAAAAACCTGGGCTTCATTCCCAGCTTTTCCATCATCTGGTTGATCTGCGGGCCGCCGCCATGCACAATAACCGGGTTCATGCCGACATATTTCATCAGGACGATGTCCTGGGCGAACTGCTCCTTGAGGCCCGGGTCGGTCATCGCCGCTCCCCCGTATTTGATCACAATCGTCTTCCCATGAAACATCTTGATATAGGGAAGGGCTTCAACCAGAAGGTTCGCCTTTTCAATCAATTTCTGCACTCTTTACTCCAATTCTTGCACCCTCACCCTAACCCTCTCCCGTCAAGGGAGAGGGAAAAAGTAGCGAGCGGCTCATACACCCCTCCCTTGATGGGAGGGGATAAGGGGAGGGTGTTCTTTTAAATATTAC
>DATNMI010000522.1:0-1044 GCA_035602375.1 Nitrospiria bacterium
TATTGACTTTGTCTGTTCCAATTTCATCGTTCTTTCAAAAGTTTAAAAATATAACTATGCATGATTTCTTTTGAAATTTCAAGGCGTTTCTCACAGGTTAATGGACCGGAATCGGTGGCCAGAAGACATAAAGCATCAGGTAGGTCGTAGTGCTGGTAATGAGGGCGATGAGGTAGAGGAACATCGTCATTTTGCCAATGAACCGGTGCCGTTTTTCGCCATCCGGCCAGAAACGCTTAAAAAACCATTCCATCAGGATCAGGATTAACCCGCCCCCGACGCACAAGGAGAACCAGACGATAAAAAGTGTGAATGAAGGAGATTTATATCTCGTCCGGATCAAGAACAAAACCAGGAAAAGAAGGATCGATATTGATAACGTCCAGAGAGAGAAAGGTTTCATTGCAAGGGCCGGGGAACCTGGAACGAGAACTCTCTTTCCTCCTTGTTTCAACGAGACCCGGTATCCGAGGAGAATCATGTAAAGGGCCAGAAAAATTCCTCCGGAAACCACCCAGATATGAACCGTTAAGATCGGCGAAAAAATCCAGGTATAAATCGACTCTCCCCCCCCGAACCCCTCCTTCCCCTCGAGAGCAACGGAACCAAGACCTCTCGCCAAATAATAAACGATAAAGTAAGCCAACATGGCCACCATTCCTGTGAGCGTGATCAGATGGTGCGATTCTCCCTCTCCTTTTTTGGCTTTGTACCACCCCAGCATAAAGAGGCCGGTAAAAGAGACGGCCAAAAGAAAACTAAGGTCGGCTCCAAGCGATCCATAGGGCGAAAGAAATCCCGGCCTTCCAAATAGAGCTTTCATTATTTCTCCATTACTTTCAATTAGATTCAACCAAATGTTAATGTATAACTTTCGATATCTGGACTGTCTGTTATGAGCTGAAGAAGATGCTTCCCGTAACCCGCTTTCGTATTGACCAGATTGTATAATTTCTTGTCAGAGATCACAACTCTGCTTACGCCCTCTGGCAATAGCTGGATATCCCTTCCAGCCTCATCAGCCCTCAAATAATGGCCGTCTAG
>DATNMI010000233.1:0-2123 GCA_035602375.1 Nitrospiria bacterium
ATGATCCGCCTGACGCTTACCCGTGGACCAGGCCCGATGGGCCTCGATATCTCCCTCTGCCCTGATCCGACATTCCTGGCCCTTGCTTTCCCATTGAATCCCCTTCCCGCCTCCCTCTACCAGAAAGGGATTTCCCTCCAGGTGACAGAAGTCGTCCGAAATTCGGTAAAAGCCATTCCACCTTCGGCAAAAACAGCTAATTTTCTCAATAATATTCTTGCCGGAATTGAAGCAAGGCAGAAAGGGGCCCGCGAGGCAGTGCTTCTTAATGATAAGGGATTTGTTACAGAGGGGTCGGTGACGAACATCTTTATCGTTAAAAAAGGGAGGCTGATAACTCCTGCTGCCCAAACCGGGATTCTTTTGGGCGTTACACGGAAGGTCGTTCTGGAGATAGCCAGAAAGGAAGGGCTGCCAGTCGAAGAGAGACATTTCAGACCCGCCTCATTATTTTCCGCCGATGAATGTTTTGTCACCAGTTCCAGTTATGAAATCATGCCGGCAACAAGGATGAATGGCAAAAGGATCGGCGCCGGCAAACCCGGCCCTATCACCGGATCCCTCATTTACCTCTTCCGAGAATTAACTTTTACATCCCCCGTGCATAGATCCGCCCAATCGGTTAAAGAAAAGGGGAAATTCAATTAGGAGATAAGACGGTAAGAAATCAGGATTAAGAAGATGAGTTCTTGCTTTTTGGACTGAGGGTATTGATGCCGAATATCATCCAGAGGGGACAGAAATTCATCAGGCTGGTCACAATCGCCACGGAAGCAATAAAAAAGGAGAGCAACACCGCCCAGAAGGGAAGCCCCGGCCAAAGGTACCCCAGCCCCAGGAGAAACAGGCCCAGCCCCAGGCGGATCCATTTCTCGGTTTTACCGATATTTCTAATCACAATTCCTCCACTCTATCTGCGGCCGGAATCAGCCCGGCTCTCTTTTTCGAGCCTCTGCCGCCGGTCATGCGCTTCGGCCTGAACCCGCGCCTTGCAGGCGTCGCAGATGACATCGGTCGACGGAAGCGCGCAGAGATGACAATAGGTTGCAAGATCGCCACCCGGCGCAATCGTTTTCAGGTCCTGAACCTCTTTGCCGGTTAATTCCTTTTTCTTTGCCGGTTGCGCTGCGGTTCTCTCCCCGCCTGATGTTCTAACAGTCAGGACTGGACATTCCGCCCTCTGAATGACTCTTTCAGCCGTGCTCCCAAGGAGGATATGGGCGAGGCCTGTTCTGCCATGCGTTCCCATGATGATCATATCGGCTTCATATTTTTTTACCGCCTTGATGATTTCAACAGGGGGAACCCCGATAATACAGGCGCCTTCCGCTTCAACATCGCGTTTTTTAATCTCTTCCACATTTAGATTGACGAGATCGACCAGCTTTTGCCGCAACCCAAAGGGATCTCCCGGCGGCATCAGGGAAACGTCAAGAGAGTAGACCGAAGATTCCAGAACATGGAGCAGGATAATTTTTGCTTTGAAGAGTCCCGAAAGGTCAATGGCGTAATCAACCGCCTTTCGGGAACAGTCGGAAAAGTCAGTGGGAACAAGGATTATCTTCACAGCTGGACGGCTCATATCAACTCCCTCCCAAAGAAACTATTCTTTGCTTCAGGATTTTTACCGTAATTTCTACATCTTCAGGATAACGCACTTTTTGAGAGCTTATCAAGCCTAAAAAGAATGGGGGGTGGTGAGACAGGGCGTAGGGGTGTTAGGGAGTAAGGGTTCAAACCTAAACCTGCACCCTGTACCCTATCCCCTGATCAATGCCCCCTACACCCTGACACCGGGATTACTTCTTGAGACTGAGAATGTAGCTCGTCAAATCCTCCAGTTTCTTATCATCCACCCTGACCGGGGGCATGAACGATCCCGGCGTCATCGCCGGTGGATCCTTGAAATGGGCAATAAGCCAGGCCCTCTCCCGCTTGTCCCCTTCATAAGAAAGTTCAGGCCCCACCTGCATCCCCTCCCCATGAATCCTGTGACAACCGGCGCAGGAGAGTTTTTCAAAGACTATTCTTCCCCTCGCTACCGCGGGATCCATCCGCTTGATCGCGGCATTTTCTCTCTGGGCCATGCCGAGAAGGATAAACACGGCGAGAAGAAACAGTCC
>DATNMI010000246.1:0-4716 GCA_035602375.1 Nitrospiria bacterium
AAGCCACGGAACTCGACGGCCGGGCCCGCCTCGCGGAGGAATCTTTGAAACTCAATGAGGAACAGACCCGCGTTTTCAGGCAGTTGTTTCAGAACGGATCCGCCACGCTTCTTCAATATTCGGAGGTGCTTGAGCGAAGGCTTGACCTTCTTACCCGGCTTCTCGAGATAGAAACCGGCCTCGTGATTGAATCGGCCCTCCGAAGAGCCGGAACCGGCGGGGAAATTCCCCTCTCTCGCGAGGGAGGCCTTCGTTGAAAATTAACAAACCGGTTTCAGGAATTGCCGGAAAGCTTTCCTCGGCGTTTATTCATTCCCGCCTGACCCCTCTGATCGCTGTTCTCTCTCTGCTCCTGGGATGGGGGGCGGTCTGGATAACGCCCAAAGAGGAAGAACCCCAGATTTCTGTCCCGATGATCGACATTTCAACCGACGCGCCGGGGTTTGAGGCTCCTGAAGTGGAGAGAGAGGTCACCGAACCGATTGAGCGGGCGGTCTGGGGTCTTGACGGGGTCGAATATGTCTACTCAGCCAGTCAGGCCCATCACAGCATGGTGACTGTCCGGTTCCGGGTCGGCGAACCGATGGAGCCGAGCCTGGTGAAGGTCCACCACAAGCTCCTGAGCATCCGGAATGAGTTGCCGGCTTCAGCGCGGCCTTCCGAGGTCCGGTCGTTCTCCATTGACGATGTCCCGTTTTTAATCCTGACTTTCAGTTCTCCGTCGCGGGACGATTATTCGCTCCGGACCCTGGCCGCGCCCCTTGCAAGGGAACTTTCAAGCACGCCGGACCTTTCAAGAGTTGAAATGCTGGGAGGAGCAAAACGTGCGGTCCGGGTGGTCGTTCAGCCTGACCGTCTGGCCTCCCGCGGCGTGACCCTGCGGGAAGTCGCGGAGGCCCTCCGGAGAAACGATGTCTTCGCCCCAGCCGGGAAAACATGGGGCGCGGATGCGATCTATGACGTGGAGGCCGGTAAACGCCCCGCGACCGCGGAAGAGATCGGAAATATCCCGGTGGGTCAAAAAGGGGGAAGGGTCGTCCAGGTCCGGGATTTGGCCAGGATTACCGACGGGCCTGAAGAGCCGACGCGCGCGTCGGCTCTTCTCGACAGGCAATCAGGCGGAGGGCCGGAGCGGGCGGTTTCAATCGTCTTCGCGAAAAAAAAGGGGACCGATGTGACGCTCCTGGCCGGCCAGCTGATCGACCGGGCCCGTCTCTTCTCGAAGGCCCTTCCCTCCGACATCCGAATGACGGTCAACCGGAACTTCGGCCGGACCGCCGCTGAGAAATCGCGTGAACTGATTGAACACCTGGTCCTGGCAACCCTCTCCGTCACCCTGCTGATCGCGATCATGATGGGCATTCGGGCATCGCTGGTCGTGGGGCTGGCCATTCCGGTCACTCTTTCATTGACTCTTCTGATTTATTATTTTCTCGGTTATACCTTGAACCGGGTGACCCTCTTCGCCCTGATCTTTTCGATCGGAATTCTGGTCGACGACGCCATTGTCGTGGTGGAAAATATTGAACGGCATCTGAAATCGTCTGCCGGAGAAAACGTCACCCAAAAGGTCATTGCCGCCGTTTCAGAGGTCGGCAACCCCACCCTTCTGGCTACTTTCGCGGTGATCGCGTCGATCCTCCCGATGGCTTTTGTCCGGGGGATGATGGGGCCTTATATGAAGCCGATTCCGGTTGGAGCGAGCCTCGCCATGATTCTCTCCGTCCTGGTGGCCTTTATTCTGACCCCATGGGCGGCGGTCCGTCTCATTAAACCCTCGAAGGGCCGAGCGGGAGCGGGGAATAACCCCCCTGCCGAGGGGTGGCTGGACCGGCTCTACCGCGCCGTTACAGAACGTCTCCTCCGGAGGAAATCGGCTTCCGCGGCCTTCGGCCTCCTGATTCTTCTCTTGTTCCTTCTGTCGGGGAGCCTCCTGTATTTCAAATCGGTCAAGGTCAAGATGCTCCCTTTCGACAACAAGAACGAATTCCAGGTCCTGATCGATTACCCCCCCACGACCCCTCTCGAGGAGGGGAAAAAACGGTCGGCTGAACTTGCGCATACCCTTTTGGCAAACCCCGATGTGGAGCGGGTGGTGGTCTATGCGGGGGAAGCGGCCCCTTTCTCATTTTCAGGGATGGTCAAACATACCTACCTCCGGCATCTCGACGCCTGGAACGATCTTCAGGTCGTTTTGAAGGACCGTACGGAACGAAAAGAACCGAGCCACCGGATCATTCAATCCTTAAGGCCGAAGGTCGCGGATTTTGCAAAATCTAACAATGCGGTCGCAAGGGTTCTTGAGGTTCCTCCCGGGCCGCCGGTACAGGCAACCCTCGTGGCTGAAATCTACGGCCCCGATCGGGAGACCCGCGAGAAAACCGCGCGCGAGGTCTACCGGGTTTTCTCGGAAGAACCGAGCGTTGTCGATCTTGATACCTCTCTGCGGCCTGGGCGGCCCCGAAAGATCTATTCCTATGATCTGGCGGAAGGAGGGCTTCTCGGCACCCGATCGGATCAGGCGGTGGAGACCGGCAGGCTGATTTTTTCCGAGTCATCGCTCCTTTATCTCGACGACCATTCCTCTCCCGAGGAGGTTTCAATCGATCTTTCCATCGCGCCCGAAATCCGGGCCGGGAAAAACCCTTTTCAGGGCGAAGGCCTATCAACGCTTGATTCGGGCATGGCGCCCCTCTCCCGCGTCATGCTTCCGCCGATCATCCGGGAAGAGGAGACCCTCTACCGGAAAAACCTCCGTCATGTCGTCTACGTCACCTCGGAACTGGCGGGCGCCGAGGAGGCTCCGGTCTATGGCATGCTGAAACTCGCGCCGAAAATTCATTTTCCGACCCAGACGGCGGAGGTCCCCTGGAACAACCAGCAACCGGTCGTCAAATGGGACGGAGAGTGGTTTATCACTTACGAGGTGTTCCGCGACCTCGGAATCGCTTTCGCGGCGGTCATCCTCCTGATCTACGTTCTCGTGGTCGGATGGTTTAAGAGTTTTTCGGTGCCGCTCGTGATCATGGCGCCGATCCCTGTCAGCCTGATCGGCATCCTGCCGGGCCATGCCGTCATGGGCGCTTTTTTTACCGCCACCTCGATGATCGGTTTTATCGCAGGCGGGGGAATTATCGTCCGAAATTCGATTATCCTGGTCGATTTTATTGAACAGCAGATCGGCCATGGGGTCGCTCTGAAGGAGGCTGTGATCAGCGCGGGGATCCTGAGGTTCCGGCCGATGCTTCTGACCGCGGCGGCGGTCATTGTCGGAAGTTCGGTGATTCTCTTCGACCCGATCTTTCAGGGACTGGCCATCAGCCTGATTTTCGGCGAGGTCGCGGCTACGGCGCTCAGCCGTCTCGCGGTACCGGTCCTCTACTACTGGTTTATCGGAAAATCGCGGGTTAAATTCATTCAGTCGCAAATAAAAGAAGAAGCCGATGAAAATTATTGAAAACAAAATCAGGGCCTTCGCATGGCCTTGTGATAAATGGAAAAAAGAGGTAATAATAGCCAGGCGTCTGAACGAATCTATCAAAAAAAGGAGATGAGAAAAATGAGTCAAGCATACGGCATGAGCAAGAAAATTTCCGGGTCCTATGAAGAGGCCATTCCTAAAGTGACCGAAGCCTTGAAAAAAGAGGGGTTTGGAATTCTCACCGAGATCAATGTAAAAGAGACCCTCAAGAAGAAAATTGACAAGGATTTCAGAAAATATATCATCCTCGGCGCCTGCAACCCGAACCTCGCTTTCCAGGCCCTCTCCTCTGAAACTGAAATGGGCCTCCTCCTCCCCTGTAACGTAATCGTTTATGAGACGGACGGCCATGAGACTATGGTATCGATCCAGGACCCGGATATTTTCCTTAATATCGTGGGGGATAATAAAAAAATTCAGCCGATTGCAAAAGAAGCCAAAGAGAGACTCTCGCGGGTGATTGCCGCATTATAGTCTGCCAAAAAAGACCAGACATCTCTGGTACATCACCAGAGTACATTACTTTTTTATTGACTCCCCTCTTTATTGAGGGGAATTAATACCCCATTTCCTTGACTTTTCTCTCAAGTTCAATTAGAATGAACCTAATTAAATTGATATGGAGAGAATTCGTTGCCTGAGATTCCTGGATCGGTTTTGGCATTTTCGACTTTTTTTGAGTTGGCCCGCGCCAGCGACCTGCTGTCGGTTCGCCTGGGCAATTGCTGTGATAACCAGAAACTGACCTATAGCCAGTTAGGCATTCTGGAAGCGCTCCTCAAGGCAGGGCCTCTCTGTCAGAAGGATCTGGGAGAAAAAATATTGAAAAGCAGCGGCAACGTCACACTGGTCATTGACAACCTGGAAAAAAGAAAGCTGGTGCAGAGGGAGCGTAAAGGAGATGACCGCCGGGTTGTGACGATTCATTTGACCGAAGATGGAAAGAGAACCATTCTTGAGGTTCTCCCCCGCCTGGCGCTCTTTTTTCAGGAAGAGATGAAGGCGATAACTTCCGAGGAGCAAAACATGCTTTCGCGAATCTGCAAAAAACTTACTGAAGCGAGGAAAACAGGATGAATGACAGCGTTGAATGTCCAAAATGTCAGGGACTGATGGTTTATGAACGGTTTTACGACTACAGGGACGATACTGGAAAGACCTCCTTTTGCGGATGGCGGTGTCTGACCTGTGGAAAGATTCTTGACCCGCTGATTGACTCGCACAAGAAAAACCGG
>DATNMI010000256.1:0-2807 GCA_035602375.1 Nitrospiria bacterium
CTTCTATTCGATGAGAGGGGGAGGCTCTGGGCAGGGACCAACGGCGGAGTGTCAGTTTACGACGGGAAAAGATGGAAGACTTTCAGCGAAAATGACGGCCTGATCAACAACAACGTCTTCGCGCTGGCCTTTGATTCGCGCGGCGCGCTCTATCTTGGAACCTGGAAGGGCCTCTCCAAAATGGAAAACCCGAATTAAATTCCTGCCTCGCTCCAATCTCCCGCAAGGGAGAGCCTTGCCTCATCTTTTATACGGCATTCGGCGTGATAGTTCGGGTGGTCGGCGACGAGAAGGACGTCTTCATTCCCCTCTTTCCAGGCGGCGATCGATTCGGGGGAAAATATAAACCGGACATAATGGACGGCGGAAATCTTGGTCGCTTCGCTATGCCCTTCTTCAAAGACCGCAAAGACCTTCGTTTCGCCGATTTTAAAATAGACCGATTTCCCGTTATCCAGACCGATCAGGCTGTCTAACAGCGGCTTGATCTTCTTTTCATCGGTAATCTCGATCAGGAGCGTCGCCGAAAGCTCACCCGGTCCGGGTATCAGCGCGTTATAGATATTGATCTCGTCCTGGATCTTTTTGTCGTCATAAATATGCTCTACCCGCATCATCTCCTGAATCTGCAGTTTGACTGTTTCCCGATTCTCAAAGATCAGGGTAAGGATCTCTCCCAGCCCGATCCTCCGGTCCCTCTTCAGGTCTATAATCTTTTTCTTGAAATCATTTCGTACTGCTTCGTAGGCCCCCAAGGACATAATATCTTGCAGAACCAGTTTACGCATCGGCTTTCCCTTTGTAGGCTTCGTTCAAAATCTCGATCGGATGCGCCGCCTTCTTTCCGGTCCCCTGCGCAATCTGAATTCCCGCAAGCGGGCAGTCGCTCGCAACACGGGCCGGAGCCCCCTCCTCGATCATCCGGAAGAGCGGCCCTCCGACTTTCATCGAGGCTTTGAAAAATTCCGTTTTAACTCCCCATGATCCGTCATGCCCGGAGCATTTTTCAATCACCTCTACCTCGGTGCCGGGAATCAGCTTCAGAAGATCGCGGGATTTGTATCCGATGTTCTGGTCCCTAAGGTGGCAGGGAACCTGCCAGGAGATCTTTCCAAACCCGGTCTGTTTGAAATCAAGCGCCAGGCCCCCCTCCCGATGGAGCTTGAACAGGTATTCGGAAAGGTCAAAGGTCGCGGCGGCCACCTTGCGGGCCTGTTCGGTCTGATAGAGGTCTGGATATTCCTTTTTCAACATCAGACTGCAGGTCGGAACCGGAATAACGATGTCATATCCCCGGTCGACCCACTTTTCCATCTCGTCCAGATTGAACTGCGCCTTCTCTAACACCCGGTCGATTTCCCCCGTATCAAAAAACGGCATGCCGCAACAGACCTGAGGCGGGACGGCCACTTCAATGCCGTTCCTTTCAAGGACTTCAAGAGACGCTTTGCCGATCTCCGGGGTGTTGTAATTGACATGACAGGTATAGAATAAAACCACTTTTTTTGCGCCTCTGGTCTCAACCTTTTTTCTCCCCTTAAACCAGGAACGAAACGTCCGCGAAGCAAAATCCGGCAAAAGTCGTTCCCGATGGATACCGAGAACTTTTTCAAGGATGATCCTTAGAAAACCGATCCGGTTCCCGAAATTGACGAGGGGCGCAAGCGGGGTAAAGAGGCGGCCGCTCAGATCCGTATTGACCAGAAACCGGTCCCGAAAACTGGACTTTTTCTTTTTGGCGTTTTGAATCTTGGCCTGAACCATCAGGCGGGGGAAATCAAGGTCATAGGCGTGCGGAGTGTGATAAGGGCAATGGTTATAACAGAGCCGGCAATAATAACAGTCGTCAACCACCTTCCGGATTTCACCGTCGGAAAGTTTTTTAACATCCCCGTCAATCCGGTCTTCATCAATCGTGTTGAAAAGATCGGCAAAAGATGGGCAGAGATTAAAACAGCGCCGGCATCCATGACAGACGTCAAAAACCCGCAGGAGATTTTCCCGGTGCGCTTTTTCATCCCAAAAAAGTGGCAGGGCAGGATTAAAATTCATTAATGATACCGTATAAAAAAAGGGGGCCAGTTTGAGAAATCAGCCCCCCCTCTGTTATTGCCTGACTTGAATTAACTGAGGGTTTTCAAGGCTTGCGTAAATCTACCCGCATGAGATTTTTCCGCCTTGGCAAGCGTTTCAAACCACTCCGCGATCTCCTGAAACCCTTCGTCCCTGGCGCCTTTGGCAAACCCGGGGTACATCTGGGTATATTCGTAAGTTTCGCCTGCCACCGCTGATTTGAGATTCTTCGCGGTATCTCCCACTGGTTCTCCGGTGGCCGGGTCTCCAATAGCGGCCATGAAATCAAAATGGCCGAACGCGTGGCCTGTCTCCCCTTCAGCGGTATCGCGGAAAACGCCGGCAATGTCCGGGTACCCTTCGATGTCCGCTTTTTTGGCGAAATAGAGGTAGCGCCGGTTGGCCTGTGATTCCCCCGCGAACGCGTGTTTGAGATTCTCCAGAGTTTTGCTGTCCTTCAGATTCTTGCCCATATTATGACTCCTTTCTGTTTTTAAAAATTTCCTGTTTTTCATCTGTTACTTTTCACATTTTACTTTTAACTTTTCACTATTTTTTTCCCTGGCATTTACTGCAATACCCTTTTAACTGAACACCGTAAGAGACGACTTTGAAATCCTTTTTTCCTCGAACCCTGCTCCCGATCTCTTCCAGCGCCGGATCGGTAAAATCTTCAATTTTTTTGCACCTGAGGCAGACCAGATGGTGATGCGCCGACATATTGGCATCATACC
>DATNMI010000258.1:0-3863 GCA_035602375.1 Nitrospiria bacterium
GTTCTATTAATGGAAACCCTCGACACATCCTTCAGAAAACCGGAGGAAGTTGAAAATGAACTCGGGGTTCCGGTGATAGCGACAATTCCGGAATTTCAAGAGAGAGAAATGAAGAAAAAGGGACCTTTTATGGCGGATGTAAAAATGATCGCGAAAGAGCGTCTCATGGATAAAAGAAAGCTTAAGGGGGAGTAAAGTGGCAGAGAAATATTTATTACCAACGATGGCGCCGGATTTAGCGCCGACCGATGAGTATTACAGGATTCTTTTTGCGGGAATTGAAAAGAAATGTATCGGGAAGGTTCCCCGGGTTATCGCGGTAACCAGCACGGTGAAGGGGGAAGGAAAAACGACCACAGTGACCCAACTGGGAAAAATCGCGGCCAGAGATTTTAACAAGAGAGTTCTTCTCCTGGAGGGGGATTCCAAGAGCCCCCAGATCCATTTAGTCCTTGGCAATCGGCCGGAGGACGGAAAGGCAATAAGCTCAACGCTGATCAAAGGGCTCGATGTCATGACACTGGAAAAGGTGATCATGAATAAGAAGATCAACGGCCCCGCATTCTCAAACGGGTTGAAGAAAGTTATAGAAACCGTCTCCAACAGGTATGATTATATCCTGATAGATTGTCCTCCGATCCTGCCACTCGTTGATATGCAGATTATCGCAGGAATGGTTGACGGCATCCTGATGGTGATCCGCGCGGATGGGCCTTCCCGAAGTTTTGTGAACAGCGCGCTTTCTGCAATTCCAAAAGAAAAACTTCTGGGGGTTGTTTTAAACGGGGTCAAGACCGGAATCCCCGGCTATGGATACGGTTATAGCTATGTTTAGTACAAGAATCGTTTTCCATCACTTATAAAAAGAGACAGGTTTTAATGACTCATGATTAGAATTTTTTCACACCGCTTCAATATACGGATCGCCTTTTTTTTCGTGACCGAAGGATTTTTAATTCTCTCTTCTGTCGGGTTGGCCATCGCTCTTCGATTCATATTTGATAAGCACCAGACAACGCTGGATCCAACCCTGCTTTCCAAGGCCTTAATATTCGCGGCGGTCTGCCAACTCTGTTTCTCCTATAGCGACCTTTATTCCTTCAAGCATAACTTATACAACGAAAGACTGGTGAGGAGAATTCTTCAATCCCTGCTGGCGGCGGCGCTTTTAATATTGATCATCTCTTTTTTCTTCCCGTCTCTTCCTATTGGTCACGGGATTTTTACGATCAGTCTGATAATCCTGCCCGTACTTGTCATTTCATGGAGGCGCATCTACAGCCAGCTTCTGGATAAAAGGCTCTTAAACGCCCGGGTGCTCATTGTGGGAGCGGGAAACCTGGCTTTGGAAATTGGAAAAGAGATCCTTTCGAATCAAACGTATGGGTATCGCATTGTAGGGTTTATCGACAAAGACTCAAGCAGGGTCGGTCAGAAAATATTGAATCCGTCCATTATCGGCCAATACAGCCAGATACTCGGCATCACGGTTAACGAGAAAGTCGACCGTATTATCGTCGCTCTCCCGGAACGGCGCGGAAATCTTCCTGTGGGAGAGCTTTTGAAGTGCAAGATGCTCGGCGTCGAAGTGGAAGACGGCCTGTCCTTTTACGAAAAAATGACCGGCAAGGTCTCTTTGGAAGAATTAAAACCGAGCTGGCTGATCTATTCGGACGGATTCAGAATTCAGAAGCATCAGAGAATCATCAAGCGGGCCGTCGATATTCTCTTATCCATCATGGGCCTGCTGTTCACGATTCCATTCTTCGTTCTTGTTCCGGTTTTAATTCGTTTGGATTCCCGGGGCCGGGTTTTCTATCGGCAGGAAAGGGTGGGTGAAAACGGAAAACGGTTTACGCTCTTGAAATTCCGATCGATGTGTCCCAATGCCGAAGCAGGTCTTGGACCTATTTGGGCGAAGAAAAATGACTCCAGGATTACAAGAATCGGAAAATTTCTCCGTAAAGCGAGAATTGATGAGATCCCTCAATTAATCAACGTTCTAAAAGGGGAAATGAGTTTTGTCGGACCGCGTCCAGAAAGACCGGCATTCGTGGACCAGTTTAACGCAGATATCCCCTATTATCAATTGAGATACTCGGTCAAACCCGGAATTACCGGTTGGGCGCAGGTTAAATTTCAATATGGCGCGTCGAAAGAGGACACTTGCGAAAAGCTTCAGTACGATCTCTATTATATCAAGAACCTGTCCGCGTTTCTTGATTTCAATATTATTTTGTCAACCATCAAGGTCGTGCTGTTAGCCCGGGGTTCCCGATGAATTGGCACGTTGTTCAGACCAAGCCCCGGCAAGAGAAATTTGCGGAAATGAATATCCAGCGGCTGGGGATCGAAATCTTTCTCCCCTTGCTCAAAGAAGAAAGAAGAGCGGGAGGCGAGCGCAAGCAAGTTGTTCAGCCGCTCTTCCCGGCCTATTTGTTTGTCCGCTTTGAGGCAGGCCTTTCCTACCGGGCGGTGAATTTTGCCCAAGGGGTGAGGTATGTTGTGACCTTTGGAAATACTCCTGCGGTTGTAGACGAGTCGATGATTGAACAGATTCGATCGAAACAAAGAGACGGTTATGTGACCATTCAAAGGCCCTCTTTTTCGCCTGGAGAGCGGGTGAGAATTCAAAATGGACATTTCTCGGGTCTGGAAGCTGTTTTCGAAAGGGAGATGGATGATCGCCAGAGGGGTCTCCTTTTATTAAAGGCGCTCTCTTACCAGGCGCATCTGATCGTCGATCTTCAGGACGTTGTGAATTTTTAGCCATAGCCGCTTTGTCAACCGGATGAAGCGGGGATTGCCATGGGCGCAAGGCAAACTCAAAATAAAATTTTACGGGTGCGGCCAACTGCTTCTTTTTAAAAGTTGAACCCCTTCGCATGGCGGCAGCCCGCCTGATCAAAACAGAAATGAAACCCATGCAAAACGACCCCTCCAAAATTCAGCCGCTCTCGTTAAGAAAAGAGGCTCTGCCTGAGGCCTCACCGGCAATCCTGTCGAAAATCGCGGGCGAACCTTTCAATGGCCTCAGCATTGATGTAGAGGATTACTTTCAGGTGTCTGCGTTTGAGAAGAACATAAGGTTTGAAGACTGGCAAAAGCATGAAAGCCGGGTATTCGGCAACACGGTCCGGATTCTTGAGATCCTCCAGCACCATGGAACCAGGGCGACATTTTTCGTCCTCGGCTGGGTGGCCGAGCGTCTCCCAAAAGTAGTCCGGGAGATTCATGAGGCGGGCCATGAAGTGGCCTGTCATAGTTACAACCACAAACTAGTTTACGATCTCAGCCGGGATTCCTTCCGTGAAGATGTCAGAAGGACCAAAGGGATCCTGGAAGATATTATCGGTCAGCCTGTAACGGGATACAGAGCCCCGAGCTATTCCATCTGCGGGGAAACCCTTTGGGCGCTGGATATCCTCATTGAGGAAGGAATCGAGTACGATTCAAGTATCTTCCCTATTTATCATGATCGTTACGGCATTCCGGATTTTCCCCGGCATCCTCACAGGATTTGGCGAAACGGATCGTCTCTGGTGGAGTTTCCTCCTTCGACCCTCCGTCTTGGAGGGGTGAATATTCCAATTGCGGGCGGCGGGTATTTCCGATTGTTTCCATATCCCTTTATTCGTTGGGGAATTCAGCGTTTAAATGTAGCCGAAAAATGGCCTGCCATTATCTACCTTCATCCATGGGAGCTTGATTATAATCAGCCTCGCCTCAACGGGAGCGCACTCTCAAAATTTCGTCATTACCTCAATTTGACGAGAATGGAAAAGACTTTAAAGAGACTCATTTCCGACTTTTCATTTGTACCCATGAGAACCCTCTGTGACCGGATTGCACCCTGAGAACAT
>DATNMI010000259.1:0-3072 GCA_035602375.1 Nitrospiria bacterium
AGCATCCGATGTGCGCGGGATGCGCGATGACCCTTTTTATCCGCTTGACCATGGTCGGGCTTCCCAGTCCGGAGAATACCGTGATCGTCGGCACAGCGGGTTGCGGACGTCTTGCGTTGTCTCAGGCCAATATTCCGTTTATCTATGGAAACTATGGCGACACCAACGCGGTGGCTTCCGGCCTCAAGCGGGGGCTTGGGATCCGTCATGAGAAACCGAAGGATGTCGTGGTGATGGCGGGCGACGGCGGTCTCGTCGATATCGGGTTTAGCCCGTTGATGCATTCCTGGTTCCGGAAAGAAAAATTTACCACCATCATGCTCGATAATGAAGTTTATGGAAATACCGGAGGACAGGAGAGCGGTATGACCGTCAAAGGGATGGTCATGAAGATGGCGCCTCTCGGCAAGAAATTCGAAAAGATGGATGTGATCGGACTGGCCAAGACTGCCGGAGTCGCCTACATTGCCAGGCTGGCGCCGACCAACCCGACACGCGTCGCCAATACCGTCAGGAAAGCCGTCTTGATCGCGCGGGAAGTGGGTCCGACCTATATTCAGGCCTATACCTCTTGCAACATTGAGTATGCGATCCCCACCCCGAAAGTGATGGATGACGCGCGTGCGGTTGAGAAGGACCGTTACGGCTTCCTGGAAATCATCTCCGATGAGGCAAAGGAATACTTGGCCCGTATCGAGAAGGAAGGCAAGAAGGCAGGAGCCGTTTCAGCAGAATAAGAAATCAACCGTTCATGATAACCCCGGGACCGGAAAAAAGTTTCCGTCTCCCTTTATACAAGGAAGACCGATGAAGAGAAGATACAATATCCGAATGGCGGGAATCGGCGGGCAGGGTGTGGTGACCGCCTCTCACATCCTCAGCAACGCGGTAATCATCAGCGGCGGCGAAAGCACCCTGGTTCCGTTTTTTGGATCTGAAAAACGGATGGCGCCGGTTGAAAGCTATGTCCGGATCGCCGAAGACAAGATTTATGAAATTGGAGAGATTATTTTCCCCAACGCGCTGATGATTTTCCACTCCCAGGTGATTACCCACGGAAAATCGTATACCATGCCGTTTTATTCCGGCCTCAAGCAGGGCGGCATTGTTCTGATCAACAATGAAACTCCGCTGGATTTGATCGAAGATGAAGAGCGCGAATTAAGAGAGAAAGAAGCGGTCATCTGCTATCTTCCCGCGACCCGCATTGCCACGGACGTCGCCAGCACCGAACTTGCGACCAATATGGCAATGGTAGGGGCGATGGCCGGTATCATGGGAATGCCGGACCTTCAGTCCCTCGAGCAATCGGTGAAAGAACGGTTCATCGGGAAAGGTTTTGTGGTTTCCGGCGGCACCGCGTCGCTCGATAACGTGATTGAAAAAAAGTTCGCCAAGAAAGCGCAGTTGATCCAGAAAAATATGGATGCGATTACCTATGCTTATAATTTGGCCGTAACAAATGGGTGGCAGACCAAAAAAGCCTCCCAGAAGAGAGTTACGGTCTGATTTATCAACCTTGTTTGAAAATACGATAAAGGAGTTTCATGTACGTCGTTGCCTATATTGATGCTGCCATCTGCTCAGAGACCAGTTGCAGGCTCTGCACACAGTTCTGTCCGGAGGCCAATACCATCCTCTACGACAGCAAGAATAAAACGGCCTATGTCGCCGTTGACCGGTGCAAGGGGTGTGAAATATGCGTTGGAATCTGCGATACGCTGGCCAAGCACCATGCCATAAAAATGCTTCCGGTGGAACAGGTGGAAAATCCTTTTGAAATGTCAAAAGAAGGGTTTATACCGCGGTAATCCGGAAAAGATAGTCCGGTTTTCAATAAAAAATCCCGCTATTAGCGGGATTTTTTATTTCATAGGGAGGAAAAAGTTCGTATGACCCTCTACTGTCCGAAATGCGGCGCTCCCAACGCGACCCAGTCCAGTTTCTGCGAAACCTGCCTTTCCGAATTTCCTTCGTACCTCTGGGACAAAATGATGAAATGTCCCGAGTGCCACTATGAAAACCCCACACGGGAAGAGTTTTGCGAACGATGCCATGAACTCCTGCGGCCGGGCCAATACGAGTAAACTCTGTTTCCCCTATTTCTGGATCAGGTTCCGGACCAGTTCAATATAACTGATATCTTCAAAGAGCTGTCCTTTTCTAAAGGTATTAAAATAGATGGCGGCGTAGATGCCGCCAATCTTGTGAATGACTTCATGCCGGTCATTGCCTTCTTTTAACATCTGCTGGATCACTTCAATGACCTCTTCCGGATCGTTATTCCCGATCTGCTTTTCCATACTGAGATGGAGCGCGGTATGAACAAAAGGGTTGACGACGTCTCCGTTGATTTCATGGGGAGCGGCGGACAGCTCTCCCAGTTCCCAGATCGGATCAAACTCCGGATGCTGAAACATGACCGTGGCGATCAGATTTTCATCGTCTCCTTCCAGGGGAATTTTGCCTTTAATCTTTTCCGCGACCTTCACAAACTTGATCTGATTTTCTTTTCCGAAAGCGCTCATTGTCACGTTCCTCTCTAAACAAATGTTTCTACCGGAAGCCCGGTTTCTTTTCTGACCTTTTCTGCGATCATTTCGAGTTCTTTATCCGTCAGGGGAGAGACAAACAGTTCCGCCGGTTTTCTTGCGACCGTGTAGAGCTGGACCAGGCGAATCTGCCCGTTGTTCTCTTTGATGCTGAACAGGCGGCCGCAATATGCCGAAATTTCCTCTCCGGAAGGGGGGCGCCCGTTCAGATTCATAAAACAGGTCTGAATCGTCATTGGGAAAGCTTGCGATGTGATCAAAAGGTTCTTTAAAATCTTGTCAAACGCAACGGGTGTACGGCAGATGGTTTGATAATAACCTTCCGTCCCGGCGTCAAGTTTTGCCCAGACTTCCCCGCCATCCTGAAAAAGAAGCGTGAGCGCCGATCGACACTCTTCTCTTCCCAGACCTGATCCGTTCGTAATCATAATTAATTTCACATCTCTAAATCCGAGACCTTTTTTAAGCGAGAGGGTCTCCCGCGTCAGATCCAGGATTTCGGGAAAGGCCGAAGGTTCCC
>DATNMI010000266.1:0-6715 GCA_035602375.1 Nitrospiria bacterium
GATCGCATGTTCCGCGTCAATAAAAGCAGTCGTCCCGCCGGCCTTTTGAGCTTCCGCGATGGCATGAAGGGTCAGGGTGGTCTTTCCTGAAGATTCCGGCCCGAAAATTTCAACCACCCGGCCTCTCGGAAATCCGCCGATTCCAAGGGCAAGATCAAGAGTCAGGGACCCTGTCGAGATGGCAGGAAATTCCGGCTGGCCATCCGCTGTCCCCAGCTTCATGATGGATCCTTTTCCAAACTGCTTCTCAATCTGGCTTAAGGCCAGTTCCAATGCTTTTTGCTTGTTCTCTTTTGACGCTGATTTATCCAGATCTGACATCGTTTTTCTCCTGCTTTACACGTTAAAGGGAAAACCAGGCATGGGGGGTATAAACCGGCCCTTCCGGGTTAAGCCTGCTTTCATAAAAAACCAGTTCATTCGCCTGAAATGAACCGACCGGCACACCGGCATTTTGTTTTATTTTCTCAACCAGGTTTTTCAAGTTCCTTTTCGAACGGACCCGGCCAACCGTCAAATGAGGTTTAAACTTTCCCTGCTCTTTTTCTTCAGGCATTGAAACTGCCGTTTCTTCAATGCTTTTGCGAACAAGCCGGTAAAGACGATCGAGCTTTTCCGACGGGGCAATCCCGACCCAGACCACCCGGGGATTTTCTCCCGATGGAAATCCCCCTACCCCCTCCGCGGCAATTTCAAAAGGGCCGATACCGGCAACAACCCCTTTGATCTTTTCAGAAAGAAGGGCCGCCGGTTCAGGTTTCAGATCGGCGAAAAAGAAAAGGGTCAGGTGGATCTTTTCAGGGTCGACCCATTTCAGGTCGGCGCCGGCTTTTTTCATCTCCCCCTGAATTGCTTCGATCTTTTTCCGAAGCGCATCCGGCAGATCAAGCGCGATAAAACACCGCATTCCTGTTTTATCGAGGGGCCTTCGCAAAAACCGCTCAATGCCCCCCGTACCCCCGCATTACGCACTGGCAGAGCCAGATGCTTCATTTTATGCATTTTTACCTTTTTTGGGCCAAAAGATGGCGGCGGACCATGTCAAGGGCCCGCGACGAAGCAAAAAGCTTGAATGCCGCCCGGTCCACAAAATAACGGCCCTCTTCCCACGCCTCTTTCTTCCCGTCAGCCAAACCAAAATAGACGAGACCGACCGGCTTTTCTGCTGACCCCCCTCCGGGGCCTGCAACTCCTGTAATCCCTAACCCGAGGTCGCTTTTACCGGCAATTCTAACCCCTTCGGCCATCGCTGAAACCACCTGCGAACTGACCGCTCCGAATTTCCGGATCAGGTCTTTTGGCACTCCCAAGATCCGGGACTTCATTTCGTTGCTGTATGAGACAATCGAACCGCTGAAATAGGCGGAGCTTCCGGAAATATTGGTTAACCGGTGGCTCACCAGACCTCCCGTACATGATTCCGCCACCGAAAGTGTCATCCCCCGCTTTTTCAAAAGCCTGCCGACCACGGCTTCAAGAGTTTCCTGGTCTTCGCCATAAATCAGGGCGTTAAACCGCTTTTTGATTTCCCGGCCCGCTTTCAGCAACCTTGATCTGGCGCCGGAGACGGTTTTCCCCCGGCTGACCAGAAAAATTTCAACCCCGGTCCCCTTGGCAAGAAGCCCGACCGTCATCTCTTCATCGCTGAAGAGATCCCTGATTGCCTCATTGACCCCCGATTCCGAGATGCCGAAGGTCTTGTATTTCTTGAAAAGAACGGTGTTTTTCCGCCGGATACGGCCAGAAATAAAAGAGGCGGCCTCTTCCATCATCTGCCGCATTTCGGAGGGGACCCCCGGAAGACTGATCAGAAAAGCGTCTTTTCCCTTAAGAATAAACCCGGGGGCAATACCGGTTTCATTGGAAATTAAAACGGCTTTTTCTGGAAACCAGGCCTGACGTTCATGTATTTTCAAAAATCGCCGGCCACGGCCGGAAAACTTTACCTGAAGCTGTGTTAAAATCCGGCGGTTTAAAACCAGAGGACGCTTTAACGCTTCCCCAACCGCTTCACGCGTCACATCATCTTCTGTCGGGCCAAGGCCGCCGGTTAAAATGACCCAGCGTGAGCGCCGGAACGCTTCCCGGACGGCGCTCGCGATCTCCTTCCGGTCATCGCCCACGATGGAGCGATATTTGACCTCAACGCCAAGGGAAAGAAGCCTCGGGATGATCTCCGAACTGTTGGTTTCCCGGCTTTCCGGAAGGAGAAGCTCGCTTCCTATCGAAATAATTTCAGCTGTTTCGTTCATGACCGGTCATTAAATCCGGGGTCATTGTAACATTCAGGAATAAAGAGGTCAATCGTTCGCCGCTTCGCCCTCTCCGGAAGATTCATCGGAGTGGGGAGGGGTTTCTTGTTTTTGATTTCGGTGGGATTCTACGCGGGCCCCCAGGTAGCGGGTCAAAGGTTTCAGCCCTTTATGGGTAGCGGATGAAAAGGGGAAAAACTCGATCTGTTTCTCGTTGCAATAGTTCCGGAGACGGTCTAATTTCTCCCCGTTTCCCTGAATGTCTGTCTTCGACCCGCCGAGGGCAAAGGGTTTTTTGATCAGATCAGGGTGATAAAGTTCCAGTTCCCGCCGTATGGCCTCAAAGCTTTGAACAGGGTCTTGATCGGTCATTTCTGAAATATCCACGACATGAAGCAGGATCGAGGTTCTTTCTACATGGCGGAGAAACTGAAAACCGAGCCCCTTCCCTTCATGGGCCCCTTCAATGAGACCGGGGATGTCGGCCATGACGAAGCTTTTGTTTTCGCCCCAGGCAACCACGCCGAGATTGGGCGTCAGGGTGGTAAAAGGATAATCTGCGATTTTAGGCCGGGCCGAGGAGACCGCGGAAATCAGGGTCGATTTTCCCGCATTGGGATATCCGACCAGGCCGACATCCGCCAGGAGTTTCAGCTCCAGGATCAGCGTCTTTTCTTCTCCGGGAAGCCCGGGCTCGGCAAAGGTGGGAGCCTGCCGGGTAGGGGTGGCAAAATGGGCATTTCCCCGCCCTCCTCTTCCCCCTTTGGCCGCCACGTACTGCTCTCCGGATAACGAAAGATCGGCCAGAATTTCCCCTGTTTCATAGGCCTTTAAGATGGTGCCGATCGGAACCGGAACCACGATATCAGGGGTGTTTTTACCATACATTTTCTTCCCCTGGCCATGTTCCGCGTGGCGTACAAAATAGTTCTGCTGGTACCTCAGGTCGAGAAGAGTACTCATGTGCGGAGAGGCCTCGAAAATAATACTTCCCCCTCTTCCTCCGTCTCCGCCGTCCGGACCTCCGCGGGGAACAAACTTTTCGCGCCGGAAACTGCAGCAACCGTTTCCTCCGTCTCCGGCCTTCAGGTAGATTTTGACTTCATCAATAAATTGCATGACTTATTTTCTCTTTTTCATGAATCTCCCAATCGGCTTTGGTAATTTCAAAAAGATTGAGCTTGTAAACAGGGCTTCCCCGGTAGAGGGGTTCCTCCACCATTTTAATTTTCTTCATGCCGGAACGGACCATCACCCGCTCCGAAGCAACATTGGCCGGCTGGCATTTTCCCGTAATTTTTGTAAACCCTGCCACCATAAACCAGGCATGGATAAACGCCCCGGCCGCTTCCGTCATCAGTCCCCTGTTCCGATAGTCCCTGTGGAGGGAAAACCCGATCGTACCGCTCCTCTCGCCCGGATTCCATTCAAAAAACCCGATGACGCCGATTTTTTTTCCCTCGCACATCTCATCGGATATTTTCAGGATGAGATGATAGTTGGAAGGGGGACGGGAAGCGTTATAAAACAAAAGGGATGAAACGGGAGAAAATTCAAGCTCCGGGAGATCTGGCCGGTTAACCCGGGTGACTTGACAGGAACAGGCTTGAGCCCGGGGGTCAATCTCTTCCGCCAGCCTGATAAAAAGCCTGGGAGTCTCCAGAAGGGAAATAATCGGGATCATCGGTTGGCAATCGGTCAGGAAACCAGGCTCCGCAGGAGCCGTCTCCGGACTTCAGGAACCCGCGGCAGGCGCGGATGCAGGGGGATAAACAGAGACAAATTTTTTTTTCTTTGATCGGGTCTCGAACTTGACGTGACCTTCAATCAGGGCAAAAAGGGTGTTATCACGGCCAATGCCGACATTATTACCCGGACGAAACGGCGTTCCGTTCTGACGAACGATAATCGAACCGGCAGTCACCAGCTCTCCGCCAAACCGCTTGACCCCAAGCCTCTGCGACTGGCTATCTCTTCCGTTTCGGGTGGAGCCGACCCCTTTTTTATGCGCCATCGAAATCTTCCTTCTTGCTTACAGGCCCGCAAAAGTTTATTTGCGTAATTCACCGACCTGCGATTCTTAATGTGTTTTTTAAATCCCTTGTTAAACCGTAATCTCTTTGATTCTGACCCTGGTAAAGGACTGGCGATGACCGTGGGTCCGGCGGTAGTTTTTCCGCCTTTTTTTCTTAAAAACAATGATCTTCCTGGAACGATCCTGGAGAACAATCTCGGCCGTCACCTTCGCGTTCTGAACCAGAGGGGCCCCAACGACCGCCTCCTGATTGTCGAGATGAATCATGGCCACCGTGGGGATTTCAATGGTGTCCCCGGGGTTTCCTTCAATCTTTTCAAGGTCTACGAGCTGGCCTGGTTCCGCCCGGTATTGTTTTCCGCCGTTTTGAATAATGGCATATGACATGGCTTTCCTCCGTGAAGCTTGAAAATTTAACATATTCAGCCCGTCTTCGTCAACAACAAATACGGGCGTGAGAATGTTCTTTTTCAAACGTCAGGAGGCTTTTTTTCATGGAAAGCCCTCCGCCAAAACCGGTGAGCGACCCGTCTTTCGCAATCACCCGGTGGCAAGGAATAAAGAGGGCAATCGGGTTCTCGCGGCAGGCCGCGCCTACCGCCCTCGCCGCTTTGGGAAAACGGACCCTCCGGGCCAGTTCACCATAAGAGACGGTTGTTCCAAAAGGAATTTCCAAAAGGGCCTCCCAGACCTTTATTTGAAAAGGGGTGCCGGTATAGACCATCGGAAGAGAAAGCTCTTGGCGGCCGCCTTCGAAAAATTGAGCCAGCTGTTCTTTCGCTTCCTCAAGATGCCGGCCTGCTTTCCGTTTGAAAGAGGGTGAAATGGCAGGGTCAGACGGCTTCTGAAGCGTTTTTGAGCTCGAATGAACAAACGCGACCTCGTTCAGACCGGCATCAACCGCGGATATCCGGAGCGAAATCTTTCCCGGAATGACAAAATAATCGTTAAACATCACAAAGACCTCCTTAATGACTGAAGATGGATGAGATCATTCTAAATGAATTGGAAGCCAAAATAAATTCGAAAAATCATGGCGGCGGTTTTGACAACCTCGGTTTTTAGGCTATCATTATATTTGCCGATATATCAATTACTTTCCGGGTGAATCATGAGCCAGCCAGTCAAGTTTGGAAATTATCTGCTTCTGAAAAATATTGCCAGCGGAGGGATGGCGGAACTTTTCCTGGCCAGGCAGGTCGGGGTCATGGGCTTTGAAAGAATCGTGGCCATCAAAAAGATCCTCCCGCATCTGACGAACGATAAAGAATTCGTTGAAATGTTTATCAATGAGGCCAAGCTGGCCGCCCAGATCACTCACCCCAATGTGGTTCAGATTTACGATTTCGGGGTCGTGAGTGGAACCTATTTTATCGCCATGGAATTTCTAATGGGAAAGAGCCTGTCCGACATCCTCACGAAAGGAAATAAGGTCAGGAACATGGTCCCGGCGGGCCTCGCCGTCTATATCATTTCGAAAATCGCGGCGGGGCTCAATCATGCGTTTCAGGGAACAACCTTCGGCGGAAAGCCGCTTGGAATCGTCCATCGGGACATCAGCCCACAAAACATTCTGATCGGCTATAACGGCGACGTCAAACTGGTCGATTTTGGAATTGCGAAGGCCGCCTCTTCAAACCATCATACCCAGACAGGGGTCCTTAAAGGAAAGCTGGCCTATTTTTCTCCAGAGCAGGCTTGGGGAGAACCGGTCGATCATCGCTCCGACATTTTTTCGCTCGGGATAGTTCTTTATGAAATGCTGACGGAAAGGAGACTTTTCAAAGGGGAAAACGAAATGGCGACCATTGAAAAGATTCGTAAAGGCCTGATTGCTCCCCCTTCATCCATCAAGAGCGGCTTGTCAAAAACTATCGATGATATCGTTTTGACGGCCCTCTCCCGGAACCCGGATGACCGGTTTCAAAACGCAGGAGAACTTGAAGAAGCGCTGACAAAATATTTAAGATTGTCCTCCGCAATCCCTACGGCAAAAGAGCTCGCGTCTTATGTCGCGGGTCTCTATCCCGTTGAAATCAAGATGAGCATGGACGAATTTGAAAGAATTGCCCGCGTTGAAACAAAAATCGTCCCTGAAAAACCGACGGCTACACCGATGGAACTCCATTGGAGTCCCGGAAAAGGCCCTGCGCTGGTTAAACCGATTGAAGCTGTCAGACCCGTTAAGGAGGAAAAAATTGACCGAACGGCAAAATCCGAAAGTCGGGTCAGAGCGGTTAAACAGAAAGAACTTTCCAGTGAAGATAAGCAAACCATGGTCCTGATCAAATTCGGCTTGGGATTCCTGGGGGTGGTCGTTGCCCTGGTCATGACCGGATTTATTATCATGAAGGTCAGAACGGATGCATCGCTTTCTTCACAATCAACTTCTCCCCCCGTTGCGGAAGAGAAATCGGCTCCCGACTCT
>DATNMI010000273.1:0-2473 GCA_035602375.1 Nitrospiria bacterium
CCGGTTTGGAATCACCCGAAGATTCCCCTTAGGTCCGATACTCGCTATCACCCCCTTTAATTTTCCTCTCAACCTGGTCGCCCACAAAGTGGCTCCGGCAATTGCCGCGGGCAACTCAATTTTTTTAAAACCGGCTCCGCAGACCCCGCTCACATCGCTACTGTTGGCGGAGGTCTTTTCTAAAACAGAGCTTCCTGCCGGAGCGTTGAACGTCATCCCCTGCGATGTCGACGATATCCAGAAAGCGATTGCCGATGACCGGTTTAAAATGCTCACCTTTACCGGCAGTGGAAAGGTAGGCTGGAGCCTGAAAGAAAAGGCCGGCAAGAAGAAAGTGGTCCTCGAACTGGGAGGCAACGCCGGGGTGATGATCCACCATGACGCCGATCTCGATTATGCCGCCGCCCGGTGCGTTACCGGCGGTTTTTCCTACTCAGGCCAATCCTGCATCTCCGTACAGCGGATTTATGTCCATGAAAAGGTTTTTGAGCCGTTTCTATCGAAACTGGTTGACCGGGTCAAAGCCCTGAGAACAGGCGATCCGCAACTGGAGACCACCCAGGTAGGCCCGCTCATCAACCAGGCGGCGCTCGACCGGGTTTCGGCCTGGGTAAAAGAGGCGGTCACAGGGGGCGCCCGCTGTCTGACAGGCGGAGGCGTTCAGGGGACCATTTTTGAACCGACCGTCTTGACAGGGACCAAGCCATCGATGGCAGTCAGTTGCGAAGAGGTATTCGCGCCTCTCGTGACCGTGGAGCCCTATTCCGACCCCGCGCTTGCCATCTCGGAGATCAACCGGTCAAGTTACGGCCTTCAGGCAGGCCTCTTTACCCGGAACATCGAATATATCTTTGAAGCCTTCAGGGAACTGGAGGTCGGGGGCATCCTGGTGAACGATGTTCCGACCTTCCGGATGGATCATATGCCCTATGGCGGGGTGAAAGATTCAGGACTTGGCCGCGAAGGAATCAAGTACGCGATCGAAGAGATGACAGAACTCAAGCTTCTCGCTTTTAATTTTCCCCCAAAAGGATAGGGGACAGGGTGTAGGGTATAGGGGGATCGGGGACAGGGGCCTGTGATCAGGCTATTTTTCACATGCGACTTTCTTTATTACCCTTCATTTTTGTCTACCCCCTGTACCCTACACCCTTGTAATCCCCTGCCTCTTACCCCCTACACCCCTACCCCCTTATTAAGTCTCACTCTCCTTTCTTGACATATCTCCCTGTTTAAGGTAAAAATTTTAGATTTTAACAAACCGGGGTATTCTGCGCTCACATGATCGATATCAGGCTTTTAAGAGAGAAACCCGAATTTGTCGTCGAAAGATTAAAGACCCGGGGCGTGGAGTTTGACCTGCCGGGGTTTCTCAAGCGCGATGCCGTACAGAGAGAGATACAAAAAGAGATTGAGCAGAAACGAACCCGCAGAAACGGCATTTCAGAAGAGTATGGGAAGCTCAAAAGAGATAAAAACGCCCCCCCGGCCGACAAGCTCGAAGCGTTGCGCAAAGAGGGGGAAGAATTAGGCGGGCAGATTGCCCTTCTTGATGAAAAGCTCCGTGAGGCCGACCGGGAGATCGAGAACTTTCTACTCTTTACCCCCAACCTGCCTCATTCGTCGGTTCCGGCCGGCAAGAGCGAAAAAGAGAATGTCGAAGTCCGGAAATGGGGAAGCCCCGGGGAAACGCCATTTAAGCCAAAAGAACATTGGGAAATCGGCGAAAAACTTGGTATATTGGATTTTGAGCGGGGGGCGAAAATCGCCGGAGCCCGGTTCTGTCTCTACCGCGGTGCAGGGGCCTATCTAGAGCGGGCCCTGATTAATTTCATGCTCCAGCTCCATACCACGGAACATGGCTATACAGAGGTGCTTCCCCCCTTTCTGGTCAACCGGAAGAGCATGACCGGGACAGGGCAGTTGCCGAAGTTTGAAGAAGATCTCTTCAAGCTGAGGGATGACGACTATTACCTGATTCCAACGGCGGAAGTTCCGGTCACAAATATTCACCAGGGAGAGACCTTGGAGGAAAAGGACCTTCCGGTCCTCTATACCGCCTATACTCCCTGTTTTCGAAGAGAGGCCGGTTCTTACGGGAAAGACACCAAAGGGCTGATCCGCCAGCACCAGTTCAACAAAGTGGAGCTGGTCCGGTTTGCGCATCCCGACCGGTCGTATGATGAGCTGGAAACACTTTTAAACAATGCCGAAGAGGTGTTGAAGCGGCTGAAACTCCCTTACCGGGTCATGGCCCTTTCAACCGGAGATCTTGGGTTTACCTCGGCAAAGACTTACGATATCGAAGTCTGGCTCCCTGGGCAGAACGCCTACCGGGAGATTTCCTCCTGCAGTAATTTTGAAGCGTTCCAGGCGCGCCGGGCCGATATCCGGTTCAAGCCCGCGCAAAAAGGGAAGTCCGCCTATCTTCATACCCTGAACGGTTCAGGGCTGGCGGTGGGGAGAACGGTAG
>DATNMI010000282.1:0-2537 GCA_035602375.1 Nitrospiria bacterium
GTCAAAAACATCACCGAATACGGCGCCTTTATCGACCTGGGCGGGATCGACGGCCTTCTCCATATTACCGATATGTCATGGGGACGGGTCAACCACCCCTCGGAGCTCTTCATGGTGGGGGACAAGGTGGAAGTGGTAATCCTGAAATATGACAAGGAGACCGGAAGGGTGTCGCTCGGTTACAAGCAGAAATCCCCGGATCCATGGCTCTCCGTGGAGAACAAATATCCGGTTGGAACGCGGCTCAAGGGAAAAGTCGCCAGCCTGACCGATTACGGCGCTTTTGTGGAACTGGAGCCCGGCATCGAGGGGCTGGTCCATATTTCGGAAATGACCTGGTCCCATGAAATCCGCCATCCTTCCAAGCTGGTGGCGCCCGGAGACATTGTGGACGCCGTGGTATTGAGCATGGACCGGAAAGGGAGAAAAATATCCCTCGGGATGAAGCAGATCGAAACCAATCCGTGGGAAGTTATCGAGAAAAAGTTTCCTGTCGGAACCAAGGTGGAAGGAAAGATCAGGAGCATTACCGAATTCGGCGTTTTTGTCGGAATCAGCGACGGCATTGACGGCCTGATTCATATTTCGGACCTCTCCTGGAACAGGAATATCAAACATCCCTCCGAGCTTTTCAAGAAGGGACAGAAGATCGATGCGGTGGTCCTAAAGATCGACCGCGAGAAGGAACGGCTGTCGCTCGGCTTCAAACAGCTCTCGAATGATCCATGGGAGAAAGAAGTTCCCGAGAAATTCGGAATGGGGAGTACGGTGACCGGAAAGGTGACCAAGATTACCGAGTTTGGCCTGTTCGTGGAATTGAGCCCGGAAATTGAAGGCCTGATCCATATCAGCGAGACGGGTCTTCCCACCGGCCAGAAGATCGAGGATGTTTTCAAACCGGGAACCGAAGTGACAGCGAAGGTTGTGAAATTCGACGCGGCGGATAGAAAGATCGGACTGAGCATCAAGGATTTGAAGCGCGACTCCGAACAGTCCGATTACCAGAGCTACGTCAAGGGGCAGAGCGAGGAAAAGCGGACCTTGGGGAGCGAAATGGCCCGGAAGAAGGATCCCCAGAGTTGAGAGATGTACGACTGGAGGTCCTTGCATGAGTGAACGTTCCTTTCTAAAAGGGTGCCTGATTTTTTTCGGCGTAGCCATTCTTTTTCTTGCGGCTGTCTATTGGGTATTCCGGATAACTGAAGGGGGCGGGCCGGTTGTGGGCGACCGGCTAGCCTTAGTCAGGATCGAAGGGGTGATCCTGGATTCCTCAGAAACGATCGAGGAGCTGAAAAAGTTCAGCGAAAACCCGTCCGTCAAAGGAATTCTGATCAGGATCAATAGCCCCGGGGGAGCGGTGGTCCCCTCCCAGGAGATCTACGAGGAAATCCGGAAGATTCAAACGGAAACAAAAAAGAAGATCATTGTCTCCATGGGAACGGTTGCGGCGTCGGGCGGGTATTATATCGCCAGCGCATCCGACCGGATTATCGCCAACCCCGGAACGCTGACCGGAAGCATCGGGGTGATCATGGAGCTGATGACCGTCGAAGGCCTTTTCAAAAAGGTCGGCCTGGAGAGCGTCGTGATCAAAAGCGGCGCGAGGAAAGATGTCGGGTCTCCTTTCCGGGCCATGACGAAAGAGGAGCGCGAATACCTTCAGACCGTTATCGATGATATCCAGGGGCAGTTTATTGATGCGGTGGCCCATGGCCGGGGAATGAAACGGGAAGAGGTTGCCGCCCTGGCCGATGGACGGATCTTTACCGGAAAACAGGCCCTCAAGAACAAGCTGGTGGATGAACTGGGCGACCTTGAAGACGCGATCAAAGTGGCGGGGAAAATGGCCGGAATTTCAGGCGTTCCCAAAGTCGTTGAAACGCCGAAAAAGTTTTCTTTTACAGATCTTCTGAGGAACCAGTTTCTTGGCGGGACCCCCTGGGGTAATTTCCAGAAACCAGGAATGCCGGGCGTAAGTTACCTCTGGACGATAGGCCCCTAATCAGGTATCTTTAGGCCATATGAATGGAGCGGGAATCATGACCAAAGCGCAACTGATTGAAAAAGTTTCAGAACAGCTGACCGGATACACCAAACGTCAGACTGAAATTATCATCAATGCCGTGTTCGACAGCATCAAAGAGTCGCTGGCCAAAGGCGGAAAGATTGAAATCCGCGGGTTTGGAAGCTTCCGTCTCCGGAAAAGGAAAAACCGGGAAGGAAGGAATCCGAAAACCGGCCAACTGGTCGTCGTCCAGTCGAAGAATGTTCCCTTTTTCAAAGCGGGAAAAGAGCTGAAAGAGCTGGTCGACAGCTAGAACGATGCCGACCTTTATCACCGGCGCTTCCGGCTACCTGGGAAAACAGCTGGCCCGGCGCGTCGCGAATGCCGGCGGAAAAATCCATGCCCTTGTAAGGAAGACCAGCAATCTCAAGGGGCTGGAGCACGCCAACATCACCCTTTTTTACGGCGACCTGGAAGACCCGGAATCGGTAATCCAGGCGATGAGAGGTTGCCAGCGGGTCTACCATGCGGG
>DATNMI010000285.1:0-2419 GCA_035602375.1 Nitrospiria bacterium
GGGCGCTCCCAAAAATAATTTTTTGGAGGAAGAGCAGTTTATTCGTGACCTGATGCCGATCCTCCGGGAGTATATTTTCATCCGGAAAAACTGACGGAAGTGTTCATTCCAGATAAAATAACCGAAAGCCGGTCTTTATCCGGAGAGCGATGGTGACGTCTCTCCTGGAATATCTATTTTGGGCCTGCTTGATCGGAATCTTCTATATCTATTTTGGATACCCGATGTTGATTCTCGCGGCGTCGAAACTCTTTTCAAAGACGATTCAGAAGGGACCCTGCGAACCATTGGTGTCGATTCTGATTTCCGCTTATAACGAAGAAGAGAGCATCGGCAGGACGATTGAAAACAAGTTATCGCTCGACTATCCCAAAGAGAAGATCGAAATCATTGTCGTCTCCGACGGTTCCACCGACGCAACCGAAGAGATCGTGGCCCGATATTTAAAAGACAGCGTCAAATTACTCCGCCAATGGCCGAGAAACGGAAAGACCTCGGCGCTGAACATGGCGGCCAGGGAGGCAAAGGGCGAGATTCTGGTCTTTTCCGATGCCAATTCTCTCTACGAAAAAGAGGCGCTCCGACACCTTATGAAAAACTTTAGCGACCCTGAAGTCGGTTACGTCACGGGGAAAATGGTCTATACCAATCCCGACGGAACGACGATCGGGGGCGGCTGTTCCGCCTATATGAAATATGAGAATTTCCTGAGGGAGATTGAAACGAGGCTAGGTTCGGTTGTCGGGGTGGACGGAGGCATAGACGCGGTGCGCTGGTCGCTTTATGTCACTATGAATGCGGATCAACTGCCCGATCTTATTCTCCCGTTGAAAGTGATCGAAAGAGGGTTCAGGGTCGTCTATGAACCGAAGGCCATTTTAAAAGAAGAGGCCTTAAAATCGTCCCGGGACGAATACAGGATGCGGGTCAGGGTGTCGCTCCGGTCCCTCTGGGCGCTAAAGGAGATGAAACAGCTATTCAATCCTTTCAGATATGGGATTTTCAGCCTTCAGCTGGTCTCTCACAAGCTCCTCCGTTATCTTGCGTTTTTATTTTTCGTGGTGATTTATGGTTTAAACATCGGGCTTCTTCAGGAGAGTCACTTCTATCAGGCAATATTTGCCCTGCAAAACCTCTTTTACCTCTCCTGTTACCTGGGCTACCGGCTCCAGGGGCGGGAGCATGTTTCCCCTCTTTTGGTTTTACCCTACTATTTTTTACTCATTAATCTTGCCGCGGGGTATGGGTTTATCAAGTTCCTGCGGGGGACCAGGCTGGTGATCTGGTCGCCAAGGACAGGCTAAAAAGCCATGTTGCGAAGCGCATTAAAAAATAGCTGGCATGGCCTCCGGAGTCTCCGGCCTTTTTCCCGTTTGAAGGCGGGAAAGAAAAATAGAATCGCGGTCCTGATGTACCATGAAATATTAAAAGATTCGGACAAGATTGAAAACTGGATGGTCGTCAAAGAGTGTGATTTTATTCAACAGATCGATTACCTCAAACGCTTTTTTAAGGTGATTTCTCTTGAGAAAGCGCTTCAACTGATGCGTGGGGAGAATGAAATTTCCGAAAACCTTGCCGTTGTGACTTTCGACGACGGGTATGCCGGCAATAAAAGAGTGATGTGGCCGATTATCGAGGCGAAAGAGATTCCCGTAACGGTTTTTGTTTCGACCGAGGCGGTTCAAAATCAGTCGCTCTACTGGTATGACCAGGTGATTCTGTCGCTTCAACCCGGCGACAATAAACCTTTTAAGATCGACCTTGAACCAGTGGGATTGAAAAAATACAAGTTTGGCCCGAGGATTGAGGGTGAACAAAGGTGGGATAAAATAGAGACCTTGCTGACAGACTTGAAAGCGCTTTCCCCTGAAAAGAGAGCCGAGGTCGTAAAAATGATACTAGAGCAGGGGAAAAAGCCGTCTGGAGAAGCAAGCCCGGCAGTCTCGCCGATGTCTATAGAAGAATTAAGGGAAATGGCAGGGTCAAAATATGTTACCTTTGGAGCCCATTCTCACTGTCACAATATTCTGACACAACTCGACAAAGAAACCGCTCGAAAAAGCGTTGAATCATCGAAAAACCTGTTAGAGAGCTGGACGGGCTTGCCGGTCCGTTATTTTGCTTATCCCAATGGAGATTTTAACGGGTCTGTCATCGAAAATGTAAAAGAGAGCGGTTTCCTGTGCGGAATGTCAACGGTGGCAAAATCATGGGAAAAGAGCGACTCTTTTTTCAAAATCCCAAGATATGGGATCGGGCGTTATGATTCATTGAACCTGTTTAAACTCATGGTATCGCGATTTTGATTCAACCGTTGGAAAGACCGATCAAAGTAATGTATTTGATGGACTATTTTTACGGCATTGGGGGAGGGACCGAAGGGCAGGTTTTGAGTTTAATTACCGGTCTTGATCAG
>DATNMI010000350.1:0-4742 GCA_035602375.1 Nitrospiria bacterium
CAGCCGGTATATGATGTCTCTTCGCCCGGTCAAGCGCCGGCGCCTTTTCCTTATTGGAGAGGACCAGGGCGATGACGGCGTTGAGCTCCTTTTTTTCAATCGCATCGATAATGGCCTGAAGGTTGCTCCCGCGGCCCGACACCATGACGCCGATCCGAAGTGTTTCAGACATATTGAACGTTGTTTTTTCCCTTTTGAATTTCTCCGATCATATAAGCCTTTTCGCCGCTCTTTTTTGCCTCCGACATCACTCCGGAGGCGTCTTTTTTGGCGACCACCAGCACAAATCCAATTCCCATATTAAAATCGCGGTACATCTCCCCTTCGCTGATCTCCCCCAGCCGCTGTACCAGCCTGAATACGGGCGGGACTTTCCATGAATTCTTGTCGATGACCGCCTTGCAGGTTTTTGGAAATACCCGGGGAAGGTTTTCGGTAATT
This sequence comes from Nitrospiria bacterium, assembly GCA_035602375.1. Taxonomy (GTDB): domain Bacteria; phylum Nitrospirota; class Nitrospiria; order JACQBW01; family JACQBW01; genus DATNMI01. Next base: position 442 of record DATNMI010000350.1, read on the forward strand.
CCCCCGCCAGTGATATGGGCCATCCCTTTAATTTTGAAACTTTTCATCAGACGGAGTGCCGTTTTGACATAAATTCGGGTCGGTTCAAGAAGAATGGGGCCAAGTTCTTTTCCCAGTTCCGGGATGACCTGATCGGTCTTTAACCCCGCTTTTTCAAAAAGGACCTTTCGGACCAGGGAAAATCCGTTGCTATGGAACCCCGATGAGGCAAGGCCAATCACCGCGTCCCCCGGTTTAATCGAACGGCCATTGATCAGCTTGCTCTTTTCGACCACGCCGACCGCAAAACCGGCCAGATCGTATTCCCCTTTCTGATAGAAAGAGGGCATTTCCGCGGTCTCACCGCCAATGAGGGCGCAACCGGCCTGACGGCAGCCCTTGATTATCCCTTTAACCAGGTCGACTGATCGTTCCAGATCGAGCTTGCCGGAGGCTATATAATCGAGAAAAAAGAGCGGCTCCGCCCCCGTCACCACAATGTCATTGACGGACATTGCCACCAGGTCGACTCCCACAGTGTCATGCCGATCCATCATTAAAGCGACTTTCAGTTTTGTTCCTACGCCGTCCGTCCCCGAGACCAGGAGCGGGTTTTTATATTTTTGAAGCTGGAAAAGGCCGCTGAAGCCTCCCAGGTCGGAGACCACCTCTTTCCGGAAGGTTTTCCGGACGAGGGGGGTAATTCGGCTGACAAATCGATTTCCCAGAGTGATATCCACCCCGGCTTCTTTATAAGAAAGTTTGCTCACAGAATTATCCTCAAGATTTAAAGGGTACCCGATACCGGACTTGTTGTCAAATCAGCAACTGCTTGATTTTTAAAGATTTTATCTCATTTTTGACAAATCAAACTTAAAATCCAGCCTTTCTTTACTCTGGTATTTTCCGACTGACAGAATAATCTGGCTGCCGGGAGAAATGTCCCCGATCGGGAAATAATAGAAAAGATCTTGCACGTAAAGGGAAGGTTGACTTTCAGACGGGGCAGGATCGTTCTGGTCCCAGAAGCTTGCCCGGATAATCTTGCCGCCAACTTTGATCACCGCCTCGTAATCTTTGGCAAAATCGGCCCCTTTTCCATACAGGGTCACCGAAAAGACCATCTTCCCCTGGGAGCGGGCGAGGGCGTCTTCAATTGTGAAGCTGTCCATTTCATTGCCGCTCTCCGCGGCGTCCCGCGCGGCCTGCGCCAGGGTAATGAACTCGGTGTTTAATATCGCCGCCCCCTGGGCTCCCTGGTCAGATGTCCACTCTTTGTAAAAGGCCCTTAAATCGGTATTGACGTTCCGGACGCCGTAATTGAGGGCTTCGCTTTTTTTTCCTTCGTCCAGCCGGAGATACATGGCATCGGCCCTTCCGGCGATTCCGGCGATAAAGAGGATGAGGGCCAGTAATCCGTTCAATAATCCTCGAGCGTTCATTTTATTTCTTTTCCTTTTTTTCTGTTCTGATACGGCCTAACGCTTCACTGGCCGCCTGCTGTTCGGCTTCCTTCTTGTTTTTTCCCGCGCCGCGTCCCATCACTTTTCCCTGAACCGTCAGCTCCATTTCGAAGGTCTTGTCATGATCGGGCCCGGTCGCGCGGACCAGCCGGTATTCAGGAAGTATATCAAATTCCTTCTGGCAGACTTCCTGAAATTCGGTCTTGTAATCTTCCACGGGCTCTGATGTCAGGACCATCTCCAATTTTTCGGCAAACCAGCGACCGATGAACTTTTCCGCCTCCTGAAATCCGCCATCTAGGTAGATGGCGGCGATGACGGCTTCAAGCGTGTCGGCTAGGAGGGAGGGTTTCATCCTGCCGCGGGATTGTTCCTCCCCCTTCCCCAGGAGAATAAAATCACCCAATGCGAGACTCCGGGCGATTTCGGAGAGCGCCGGACGGCTGACGATCATTGCCTTGATTTTGGAGAGCTCCCCTTCCCGTGCGGTTTTCAGCCGTTGAAAGAGAAATTCGCTGATCACCAGGTCGAGAACGGCGTCTCCCAGATACTCCAGCCGTTCATTGTCTTCCTGATCTGTTCCGGGGTTTTCGTTCACATACGATTTATGGGTGAGCGCCGATCTCAGGTGTCCGGGTTGCCGGAAGGAATAGGCGATGGTTTTCTGCAAAAGATCGAGGTTGTCGGTATTCATGAGGAGCGGGTAGTGGCGGAGTTTTTCTGCTCGCCGGTTATCGGCGGCGGCTTTTCAATGTTTCGCCAGTTTTTTAAAGACCAGAGAGGCGTTTGTTCCTCCAAATCCAAACGAGTTGGAGAGGGCGCATGAGAAATGTTTCGCGCGGGCCTTGTTCGGCACATAGTCGAGGTCGCACTCCGGGTCGGGATTTTCGAGATTGATGGTCGGGGGAATGATTCCCCGGTCCATCGCGAGAAGGGTAAATACGGCCTCCGCCCCTCCCGCGGCGCCCAGAAGATGCCCGGTCATCGATTTCGTCGAGCTGACAGGAATTTGTCTGGCCCGTTCTCCAAATGTCGTCTTAATCGCAACGGTTTCAACCTTGTCGGCAAACGTCGAAGTGGCGTGCGCGTTGATATATTCGATTTCATCCGGACTGACCTCTCCGTCTTTCAAGGCCAATTGCATGCAACGGACCGCGCCCCTTCCGTCTTCGGGAGGAGAGGTAATATGATAGGCATCAGAAGTGGTTCCATACCCGACCAGTTCCGCATAGATCCGGGCTCCCCGATTCCGGGCAAACTCCAGCTCTTCCAGGATCAGGATTCCGGCCCCCTCGCCGAGCAGAAACCCGTCCCGATCTCTGTCAAATGGGCGGCTGGCCCGCTCCGGATCGTCGTTCCGGGTAGAGAGGGCCCGGGATGCCGCAAAACCGGCGATCGCGAGGCGGCAGACAGTCGATTCGGCCCCTCCCGCAATCATGGCGTCGACATCTCCCCTTTGAATCATCCGGAAGGCGTCGCCGATACAGGTGTTTCCGGTTGCGCAGGCTGTCACCGCGGAGGTGTTCGGTCCGCGAAGCCCGAACCGAATGGAGATCTGCCCCGGCGCCAGGTTGATGATGGTCATTGGAATAAAGAAGGGCGTGACTTTCCTGGGGCCCTTTTCAAGCAGGGTCATGAAATTGGATTCAATGGCGGGAAGCCCGCCCATACCCGCGCCGACATAGACCCCGACCCGGTCTTTGATCTCTTCGGTAAATTTGATCCCCGCGTCGTCAACCGCCATCTGGCTTGCGGCCAGGGCGAAATGGATAAAGGTATCCATTTTTTTGATCTCTTTTTTTTCAATATAAAGAGCCGGATCGAAATCCTTGACTTCCGCGGCGATCTGGACTGGATAGTCAGATGCGTCAAAACGGGTAATTTTACCGGCCCCTGATTTGCCCGCAATCAGGGCCTCCCAGGTTTTTTCCACCCCAATACCCAAAGGGGTGACCAGCCCAACGCCGGTAACCACCACCCTTCTTTTCGGAATCTGACGCTCCACTAAATCTTTTCCTTGATATAATCATAGGCATTCTGGACGGTCAGAATCTTTTCAGCGTCGTCGTCCGGAATTTCAATGCCGAACTCCTCTTCAAAGGCCATGACCAGTTCCACAGTGTCCAGCGAGTCCGCGCCGAGATCTTCGACAAAGGCCGCTTCAGGAGTGACATCCTCCTCTTCGACGCCAAGCTGTTCCGCAATAATCTTTTTTACCCGTTCTTCTACAGCCATTAAATTTCTGACCTCCTCTCGTACATCCTTTATTTCAGGACGGATCGTCCCATATTAGGTTAAATAATAATACCGCTCAAGCCATGTGCATGCCGCCATTGACATGCACAACCTGGCCGGTAATGTAACCGGCCCCTTCGGACGCCAGAAAACAGACTGCGTTGGCGATATCCGCCGGGCTTCCCAATCTTCCCAGAGGAATCTGTTTGAACAGATCCTGCCTTGTCTCTTCAGTCAAGGCCTGGGTCATCGCGGTTTCTATAAAGCCGGGCGCGACGGCGTTGACCGTGATTCCCCGGCTGGCGTATTCACGCGCCACCGTCTTGGTCAGACCGACCACCGCCGCCTTGGAGGCGGAATAGTTGGCCTGTCCGGCGTTTCCGATGGCTCCGACAATGGACGAAATGTTGATGATCCGCCCGAACCGCTGCTTGGCCATTTTAGGAAGGACCTCCTTGATACAAAAAAAAGTCCCTTTTAAATTGATATCCATCACCAGGTTCCAGTCTTCTTCTTTCATACGGAGAAGAAGGCCGTCTCTGGTAATTCCGGCGTTGTTGACCAGAATATCAACCCGGTTCCAGGCCGCCATTGCCTGGTCCACCATTTCTTTCACCGATTTTG